>DHGA01000100.1:18281-24556 GCA_002402545.1 Syntrophaceae bacterium UBA4810 | reverse complement strand
CCATCATCACAGCAAAGTGCAGTTATCACACCTCGCATGGAAGAAAAAAAGGTAAAAGCAGATACTCTTTCGAGACCGTCACCACAGCAAAGAGCAGTTGGCAAACCTCATATAGAAGAAAATAAGCTAAAAGCTAGAACTCTTGATAAAACTGTCATTATAATATCTATATCAATGATTATCGTACTCGCCGGCATTCTGTTCGCGATTGCAAACATAAGCAAAATCAAAGAGTTGGTATCGGTTGCGACTTCTAAAGTCGAAGCACCCGTTGCTCAGCCGGCTCCAGTACCAGGTCAAGCAACTGGTCCAATCTCAAATGAAGATTTAGAAAGAATTGCTAAAGAAGAATATCTTAATACCATAAGAAGCGCTCATCCAGACTTTGATAATTTAAGGGATTCAGGAAAAATTGTGGCGTGGATACAAAAACAACCAAGCCGCTTGAGAGATTCAATGCTGAAAACTTATAACGAGGGGGATGCTGGTTCTGTGATTGCCCTTTTAAATCAATTTAAGAAGGACAAAAACAATACGCGGCTACGCAAAGATAAAGTAAAAGTTCCTAAGAAGGGTATCTCAGTTACAAATCGTCCAGCGGATTCAGAACAGCATTACCGGGCAATAGAGGGGCTAAGGGGAATAGAATTACAGAACGGGGCTGTCATTGAAGGACAAATAATCAGTTTTAATGGTGACACCGTAAAGATTCTTACAAAAGACGGAAAAATATTAACATATTCGTTTATGAAAGAAGTTAAGATGTTTATTTATTAATGGGAAATACAATTGTAGAAAACGGGTAGAATAGTTTCTTTTACGATATTCAAATCATCGGGGGAAGGGGAAAGTCGTATATAACGAGGACGGTTGTATTTTTATAGGCTAGTTACAGAATAATCAAAACCACATCATTTGTTATAAAAATACTAAAGCGGCAGTGGTCATCAGGCAGAGGAATTTCTGGATTGATTGCGCCAGCAAATTACGATAAAGTAGTAGTCATGAACGACAATCTCATTTTTCAGGATCAGCCCGAGCTTGTAAATCCATACCTTATAATCGGTTTAAACGGCTGGTTGAACGCGGGCGAGGTGGCAACAGGCTGCATCGACTTTCTGCGCCGCAAACTTAATGCCCAAAAGTTCGCCCATATCGATTCCCGGCCTTTCCATGTTTGGCAGGTGCCGGGCTTTGATTTAGCGCAGGTCATGAGACCGCACGCGGTCATCGAAGAAGGTGTAATCAGGTCGCTTACGGAACCCGCCAGTGAATTCTTTTTCTGGAAGAGCGGCGCTGAACACGACCTGATTCTTTTTACGGGCGCTGAACCGAATCTGAGGTGGCCGGAATACGCATCGGCAATCTTAAGCATTGCCAAACGTTATCGGGCTCCAAGAATATATTCTCTGGGCGGTGTTTACGACCAGGTTCCCCATACCCGGGAAACGAGCGTCTTTGCCGTGCTGAGCAGTCCGGAGTTGAAGAGCGAATTCAAATCGTTTCCGTTTCTGAATTACGCGGGGCCGTGCAGTTTTTCCACCATGCTTTTGAACCAGGCAGGCAAGGAAGGTATTGAGGCGGCCGGTATCACGGCCAGAGTCCCGCCGTATATTCAGGTTTTTAACGCCAAAGCATGCTACGATCTTTTGAAAAAGATTTTCGCCCTTACGCATCTAAATATCGATTTGAGCGATCTCAAAAAATCCGGAGATAACCTGGTAGAGATGATGGACAAGTCCTTCAGCCAGAATGAAACAGCGCTGAAACAATTGCGGAAACTGGAAGAAATGTACGATGCCGCCCTGCTTCAGGAATACGGCCAAGCCCCCGGGCTGAATATCGACGAGCTTATGCAGGAAATGCTGAATATGAAAAAGGGCGGCCAAAAACTGCACTGACGCGATCTCGGAAAGCTTTTTGTCAAGGCGGCGAGGAGATTAATTTTATGCGCACGTCTCCCAAAACTTCGGAGTAAGAAATAGCGGCGCGTTCAGGGAACGCGCCCTACATGATATGGATATCGTCATTGTGGAATATTGGAAATAAACAAATTGCGGCCGGGCAGGTGTTAATTATGAAAATTTTAGAATAGTGGAGGAAATAAAATGAAAGCAATCATGTTAGTTTTTTGTTTTTTTGCCGGTTTTTTAACGTCCGCCCATGCGCTGGAGTTATACCGGTGCCTCGACAATGACGGTAATGTAATTATTACCAGCGCTCCGCAGGATGGAATGAAAAATTGTGTTCGAAAGGGTTCTTCTGAAGATTCAGTGACGGAAGAAAGTAAAAAAGATCAAAGCAGTCAGACTTCTCTTAAAAGATCGGATAATGAGAATAATCAGGCAGAAGAAAAATTGCGCCGACAATGCGCAAAGCTGGAAGATTATCGCAGGGAAGAGAGGACTTATTGCGAAGGTATTCCGCAGAGTTATAAAAGTGGCAGTGAAGCCATGAAGAAAAAGGCGCAAGACCGGATGGCATCTTCCAGCGGCAGCGCCAGCCAAAACTGCGACTACTACAAGGGATTGGTACGCGAACTGGAAGCAAAATGCCCATGATAACGGTTTTTGCTTGATATTTGTGATTGGCAATTATTTAAGAAAAATAATTGGGGCAAGGTCTTATAATGTCGGTTTTAGAATAACTATAACATCAATAATAATTTTGCTTGCAAAATATCTTTAAGTATATATAATTATCAATATTGGTAATTATGTATGCTTAGTAAAAATATTGAAAAATTACAGGAATTAGGCAGGAAAGCCTACTTCACGCTTAATGACGTGGCGCAAAACCTTGGCCTTCAGCCCGGTTCGGCACGCGTTTTTTGCAGCCGCTATGTTAAAAAGGGCTTGCTGGTTCGGCTGAAGAATAATCTTTACACCACCTCATGGAGGTGGGAAAATTTAACGCGCAAAGACTATTTTGTCATCGCCAATATTTTGCAGGTGCCTTCCTACATCTCGCTAATGACCGCCCTGGCGTATTACGATGTGACCACGCAGGCGCAGCAGGATTATCAGGAAAGCATCGGCCAGAAGCGCACCATCGTGTACAACGTCCGTCAGGCTGTTTTTAGTTATGTCAAAATGCAGCGGCCATATTACAACGGCTTTGTCAAAACAGATGGCTTTTTTATCGCCACAAAAGAAAAGGCGTTTCTGGACGCGGCCTATCTGTATTCATTCGGTAAATACCGGTTTGACGCGGACTCGCTGGATTTGAAAAAGCTTGATTTCAATAAACTCAAAAGCATGATAAAAAACTATCCTCAAAAAACAAAGGACACGGTGAAAAGACTGTGCGGGATTTAATTCTTCACGAGCAATTTGAACTGGAAGTGCTCGAAAGACTGCAAAGCGGACGATTTCTTTCCGGCCTGATTTTCGGCGGCGGCACTATGCTGCGTTTGTGCCACGGGCTGGCGCGTTATTCGGTGGATCTGGATTTCTGGGTGACAAAGGATATAGATTGGAAAAAATTTCACGGCAAGATAGAAAAATACCTGCTTCAATATTACAAGCTGGCGGATTCCGCCAATAAAAGGTTTACAATCCTTTTTGAACTAAAATCGCCGCAGTATCCAAGAGCCCTGAAAATCGAAATCCGCAAAGAGGCAAAAAAAGTTAAAACCGAGTCCTCCATAGCGTTCAGCCCCAATTCAACGGTGCAGGTTCTGATGAAGACAGTGGCACTCGACGAGATGATGAAATCAAAGATTGAAGCATTTTTAAGCCGGCGTGAGATTCGAGACGCTTATGACATCGAGTTTCTTTTAAAAAAAGGCATTCCCCTGTCCGGTGGAAAAGACGTTATGAAGAAGTTGCATGCGGTTCTGGAAAAGCTGGGCAAGAAAGACTTTTCTGTCAAGCTGGGCGCTTTGCTTGACGCGCCGGAGAGAAAATATTATCGGGAAAACGGATTTAAAATTCTCCGCGCGCGTTTGGGCGAAAAACTTAATGAATAATAGGAAGTCGCAGGGTAAAAAGTAAAAGACGTCCGGACGAATCCCGCTCTCGGCAACATTGAAAAATAATTGACAATGTTCTATTATATAAACAATGTTTAAAGAATAACCAAAAACATCACACCAAACAGAGGATTTTATGAATCGGGAATCGGCGCTCAATGCCGTCAAAGAAAATGTGAAGACCGAAAACCTTGTCAAACACATGCTGGCTACGGAAGCAATCATGCGCGCGCTTGCCCGGCGCTTTGGCGAAAACGAAGAAGAATGGGCGCTGGCAGGCCTACTGCACGATATTGATATTGACCTGACGAACGCGGATATGAAAATCCACGGCAGACCCGGCGCGGAAATGGCTAAAAAGCTAGGCGCGAGTGATGCCGTAACTCATGCAATCTTAGTCCACAATCAAATGCTCGGCGAGCCCTGCGTGACGCTTTTGGATAAAGCTCTTTTTTGCACCGATCCTTTGACCGGGCTTATCACTGCCGCCGCCCTGGTGCGCCCGGATAAAAAGCTGGCGGGCGTGGAAGCCAAATCAATTAAAAAGCGATTCAAGGAAGAGCGCTTTGCCGCGGGCGCGAACCGCGCGCAGATAGCCCAATGCAGTGAAATCGGCCTGGAGCTGGATGATTTCATCGTGCTTGGTCTGGACGCGATGAAAGGCGTGGCGGCGGATCTGGGATTGTAGTATAAATCAGAAAAACGGCATCTTTAAGCCAATAACAACTTCGCTTATAAGGAGGTATGGATATGGCGGTTAAAGAATGCGCTATCTGCGGCTATAGATCCAATAAACCGTTCGACGAGGATAAGTGCCCCGATTGCGGCATGACTTACTGGAAATGCCGGGAGTGCGGCTATATCCTGAAAGCGCAGAATATCCCGGAACAATGCCCCTCCTGCTTTCGCAAGTGCGAATTCAGAAATGTCACCTGCTACACGCCGGAATGCGGCGGTCCGGACAATATCGACAAAACATTATTATGATTTGAGTTAAATTGTATTTGATTCAAGGAGATGCCATGAAAAAAATTGCGGTAATGCTTTTTATTTTTATTGTAGCCGTTGCTTTTGCCGGTTGTTCCAAAGAAACCGAAGAAAGTAAGATTAAAAAGGTAATAACGGAAATTCAAGCGGCCGGTGAAGAAAAAGAAGTCAAAAAAATTATGGCGCACATTTCCAAAACCTACAACGATCCCCGCGGTTATAATTATGAAGGCATTCACGGTTTACTGCTCGGCTATTTCTTTCGCTACCCGAAAATATCTGCCTATATCACCAATATTGAAGTTTCCGTGGAAGGCGAATCGGCAAAAGCAATGTTTGAAGCGGTGCTCACCAGCAGCGATAAGACCGGTTCCATAAAGGACATTATCCCGCAGGAGCTCGGTGTGTGGGATTTTGATGTGACGCTGAAAAAAGAATCGGGCGAATGGAAAGTCACCTCCGCCCAATGGGAACAAGCGCAAGTATTGCAACCGGAGGAGTGATTGCATATAGTCGCAATCCTCATTTGTCATTGCGAAAACGCCGAAGGCGTGTGAAGCAATCTCATGGAAAATAAAGCGCTAAGAGACAAGGGGGGATTAAATGAAAATACTACAGCATTGAATGGGAAATTAAACGAGCTCATCAAAAACTTTATTCACAACATCAACATAATTATCCCGGTGGTGTGTTTTATTTATTTTCTTTCGTATTTTTTCTCCGTTTTCAAAAAAACCTGACATATACGTCCAGATTTCTTTCATCTTATTCGTAATGTGCGCGGGGCCGGACAATATTTTTAAATATTCGGCAAATAAATGATCATGGAAAGCCCTCATGATTTTGATTTTTTCATCATAAGGCTTTTCCGTATGGTATTTAATTTTTTCCGCGAGAAATGGGTTCCCAATCAGGCCCCTGCCGATCATCCACCGTTTAATTGATCCGAACCGAAGCGAGAGCATCTTATATTTCTCAAAGGAATCTATGTCCCCGTTATAGATGACTCTGTGTTTCGAGAGATTAAGACACTGCTCAAACATATCGAGGTCAACTTCACCTTCATACATTTGCACACCCGTTCTCGGATGGATGATCAGCTCCTCAAGCGGATATTGATTGAAAATGGGGATGAGCTGTAACACCTCGTCAGGATATTTTAACCCGATTCTGAGCTTGATCGATAATTTCGGTTTTATGGCAGACATGGTTTTTTCAAGAAAAGATTCAATTTTGGCCGGATAACAAAGCATACCCGCCCCTCTGCCTTTTTTCATAACCATGGGGAACGGACAGCCAAGGTTCCAGTTTACCG
>DHGA01000100.1:0-18217 GCA_002402545.1 Syntrophaceae bacterium UBA4810 | reverse complement strand
TCATTTTCTTCGATGAGGAGATAAAAGGCGCGATAGCCACATCAACGCCCTTAAAATATAGAGGGAAAAGGTTGCGATAAATCCTGTCGGTTATCCCCTGGACTGGCGCGAGGTAGATCATGGGTAGGTTCTAAATCCTTTTTTTTGACGGACGCGTAATTTTAATTAACATTTTCTGAGAGCAGACAGTTTGTCAAGAATAAAAGTTGATATTAGTTAAGAACATGCCTTATAATTAACTAATTTTTGAGATTGCGCTTAGGGAAAATTTTGCTTTTAACAGGGAGTAAACGATGAAAACATTACAGCTTTTGGAGTATAGTCAATTTTTAAGGCATCAATATCTGGAAACTTTGAGCAAACTGCCGTGGGCGGAAGTCGTGAAGGATAGAGGCGCGAGCTTTCCTTCGCTCAGAGATATCTTTTTACACATGGTTTTTGTGACGGACGCCTATATTAATTATGCTCTGCAGGGAAACAAAAATTACCCCAACGTCAAATATGAAGAATACGACAGCATCGAAAAAATCAGAAAATACATGGAAGCTGTGGAAGCCCACGCCAGCGCCAACTTAGGCAAAATGACACCGGAGCAACTGGAAAAAAGCGAAACAATTCTCCTGGACTTTTTTCAGGAAGAAACGCATCATCGCGGCGAGCTTCTGGCGCTTCTGTGGCAGATGGATGTCGAGCCGCCGCATATTGGTTTTCTGAAGTACCGCGCCGCGCAAAAACGCAAATAAGTTAATAACATAACTCGTGAAGTGTAAAAAGTTTCAGGTCTTGAATGCGGAGCTGGCGATGGTGCGGTTTCTTCCGGCGCGTTTTGCTTCGTACAACGCAATGTCGGTTTCCAGAATAAGTATTTCCGGTTTTTCTTCCTTTTTGGGGATTGTTGTGGCAACCCCTAAGCTGATGGTGATGTTTTTACCGGGAGTATGGTTTGTTGTATCTTCAGCGCTGTTGCCGAGGTAGTTTCTGATTGCCTCGGCAAGATTGAATGCGTTGGCGGCGTCAGTTTTGGGAAGAAGCAGGACAAATTCTTCACCGCCGTAGCGTACAGCCAACTCACCGCTCCTCTGTGTGTAACGCTTTAGCACGTCGGCAAGGTAACACAGGTACTGATCGCCGGCTTTGTGTCCGAATGAATCATTGTAGTTTTTGAAATGATCCACATCAACCATAATAAGTGATAAAGGACTTTGCTCGCGGAGACAACGGTTCCATTCTTCATGGAGGGCTTCGTCAAATTTTCTTCTGTTTGCCAGCAGGGTAAGCGGATCGGTTTCAGCCATCAGGTGATCAATCGCGTTTTGTCTGATGAGCGCGACAGATAAAAAGATAAGAGCAATCAACAGGGAAGATGGAATAAGCCACTCATTGTAAGCGGGGTAAGAGATAATCCCGTTAATCCGGAAAAAATCATAAACAGATACCAGGTGTGCCAGTATCCAACCGATTGCGAAATAGCCGGCATTGGAAACGCCCCTGCGCCAGAAATAAAAGGCAAGACAAATCGAAAAGAACGGGTTTATAACAAACAGAATAAAAGATATCACAGTTAGAAACGGGTTGGGGAATAAAGTGAGCGTAACGAATAGAATGCTCAGGTATTGGAAGCCCGCCATTATTAAATCCAATGGCCGAGAAATGGTTTTTAAAGAAAGAAACAGTCGGAAAAATTTCGCTCCTGTGAAATAAAGCCCGCCTATTGCCAGAAGATGGAATAAATCGTTGATACCTAAAAGTCCATCCGGCGTAAAAAGGCGGATGAAGCCGGCTCTCGCCGCGATGTGTATACCGAAGAGCGCGCTGTAAGCGGCCAGCCAGAGGCTGGCTTTTTTATGCATAAAGGATCCGGCGGCAATAAAGTATACTAAAACCAGCGCCAGGAACCCAAAAAGGGCTCCGTATAACGCGTAATCCCGGATTGTTTTTTGAAATAGCGACTGATCCGATAAAATCCGGATAGGGATAGTCATCCCGGAATAAGACTGCATGCGCATGTAAACTTCGATTGTTTCACCGGCTTCGATGACAAGCGGAAAAAGGTAATGCCGGTAAGGTATGACATTTGCTGATGCGGGAACACTACTTCCCGTTTGTTCTTTTTGAAATCCGCCGTGGGAGCTTTTTGAATAAAACGAAACAGAATTCACAGCCGGATATTCAAAAGAGACGTAGAATTTTCGGGATGTATCCGTTTTATTGGAGAAAAAAAAGCGGATCCATATCGCTGATTTTGTTATTCCGAGATTCAAAATCTTTTCATTAAACGGTCCCGACCAATCGCTGCGGCCGACGGCTTGCTGCACCGAAAGATCGCGGGTTGGATCCGTAAGAATTTCCCAATATCCGGATAAAGTATAAAAGGATTTATCTTCAAGGATCAGAGGAACGGAATAAGCAGTATGCGCGGAACTTAGGAAAAAAAAGACGAATGCCAGTTGTAGCAAAATCCGCTTAAGAGATGACAGAAACATGCCCTTACTCCGTTTTTAATTGCAGAGCGCCTTTTCTTGCTTAAAATATAAGGAAATCATGGCTGTGTGTCAAGCGAATCCCCAACACCCGTTTTTTTTGCTTACGAGATACGCTGCCCGACTTTTTTCAGGAAGAAACGTAGCAATGGGGTTGAATTATTGGCGTTTCTGTGGCAGATGAAGGTCGAGCCGCCGCATATTGGTTTTCTGCAGTGGCGCGTGGCGCAAAAAAGAAAATAAAAAGACACTACGCGGGAAAATTGGTTTGTACGAGGGAGCAAAAAAGATGAAATATTACACAGCGGCGCAAGCGAGGCAATTTGCCGAAAAATGGCTGCCTGCTTGGTCGGGAAATAATCCCGAATTACTGGCGAGTTTCTATGCGGAAGACGCCTTTTATCTTGACCCCGGTATTCCCGGCGGCGTCAAAGGGAAAGCAAACTTGCTGACATATTTTCGCAACCTTCTGGCCAATAATCCCGACTGGGTATGGTCACAGATTGAAGGCATTCCGTTGGAGGATGGCTTTCTCAATAAATGGCTGGCGAAAATTCCGGTGGGTTCTGTTACTCTGGAAATCGTCGGCGTCTGTCTGGTGCAAGTGGACAACGCGGGAAAAATACGCCGTAACGAAGTTTACTTTGACCGCACAAAACTTCTTGCTGAAATTGCCAGGTTAAAGCAGGATGCGCTAAAGAAATAATATTCCATAGGGGCATAATATTAAGAGGGTGAGGGCTATGTTAAAACGATTTATTCTATCCGGCATTGTCATTTTAGTTTTTACGGCTAATTTGTGGGCGCAAGAGGTAGATCAAGGGTATCAGGCTTTGAGAAACGGCGATTATAAAACCGCGCTGAGTATTTTTGAGCCGCTCGCCGCCCAGAATAATACCGGCGCTCAGGCAGGATTGGCCACAATGTATTATGAGGGATTAGGCGTGCAAAAAGACGAAAAGAAAGCGGTCGCGCTGGCGAAAAAAGCCGCCAAGAAAGATAGCGCGCTTGCTCAATTCATTCTCTACGACGCTTATGAAAACGGCAAGGGCATCGCGAAAGACGAGGATAAGGCGTTTGACTGGCTGCAGACTTCGGCGGAAAACGGCTATCCTCAGGCGCAGATTACCATCGCCAAAATGTTCTTTCTGAATAAAGATTATTACCGCTCGTTCAACTGGGCGCAGATTGCCGCCAAGCGCGATGTGGCCAGCGCGATGACGCTTGTAGGCAATCACTACGCTTTGGGCGCGGGTGTTCGTCAGGATAACGCGCAAGCATTTCAATGGTATAAAAGAGCCGCCGAGGCAGGCGATGCCGAAGGGCAATACTGGTTGGCGGAAATGTATATTGCCGGGCGCGGCGTGCCCAAGGACCAAGTCGCTGGGAAAAAATGGATGACAGAATCAGCGCGTCAGGACTTTGACCTTGCTAAAAAATGGTTGCGGGATAGAACAAAGGGAGATGCGCCGGCAAAAGCCCCTCGTTGAAATAATTTCTTTGGTGTATAATATAAAAGATCGCACGATAGAGGCAGTTGTATGAAAGACGCGCTTAAAACATTAATAATTAAAACCCATATAACTTCTGTAAATGATAATCGAAAGCAGCAAAACAAACAGCGTAATATTTTTTTTCTTTTCATTTTTTGCCTGTCGGTAAATATTTCGGGATGCAGCACGCAATACGCTTATTGGAATCACCCGAAAACAGCGCTGACTCTTCCTTTTGTCTCGCATTTTACACCTACCGCTCGCCACGCGACATTTAAAATAACCGATGACCGGGGAAATCAGGATGTGCTGGTGATGTTGGCTTTGTCCGGCGGAGGCAGTCGCGCCGCTTATCTGGCCGCGCTCGTTATGACAACTCTTCAGCATGATCCTGATCTGGATATACTTAAAGAGCTGGATGTTATTTCTTCGGTTTCCGGGGGCTCTCTTGCCGGCGCCTACTATGCCGTTACGGAAGACCCGGAATTTATAATTCCCGTTCCCCGCTGCAAATTGGATTGCGAGCCATTCAACGGCCAAGAAAAAATAGCCTGTAATAAAAAAGGAAAAAAGCGGGAAATCGTAATCGGGAAATTAACCGCGGAAGAAAAAGCGGTAGCGTTTAAAGCGTTGCGTCGGGCAATTTCCGGCTGTTCCGCGAAAGAATGCGCCTACATCGAAAAACTTTTTCACCTTTCCCAAACCAAGGTAAGCTCCAATCGTATTTGGATAAGCCGGCAGGAATGGCAGGAGCGGACGGCAAAAGGTTTGTTCAACCTGAATCTCCAATTCCGCCGCGCGCATGTAGAAGATTTGATGTCGCGAAATTATTTAAACAGGTGGTTTGCCAGCTGGTTTTGGCCGGGCAACATTGCCCGC
The DNA here is from genome assembly GCA_002402545.1 of Syntrophaceae bacterium UBA4810. Taxonomy (GTDB): domain Bacteria; phylum Desulfobacterota; class Syntrophia; order Syntrophales; family Smithellaceae; genus UBA4810. The sequence goes on along the minus strand of DHGA01000100.1, from coordinate 13,365 downwards.
TACTGGACGACCGCTTATGACCGCACCGACATCATGGCGCAAACGCTGGAAGATAATCTCTTTGACACCAAGAATCTGGGTGTTCCCTTGAAATTCGGCGATTTGAACCCCGAACGCCCTTACCTGATTATCAATTCCACGGATGGCACGGAATGCTACACGCCATTTAATAAAGAGCCGAAGGAAGGGACGCAGAAAATGCAGTTCGGCTCTGTTTTTACTTTTACCGACGAGGACTTTACCGAGTATCTGAACTCGGACATTTATCAGTTCCACGTAGCGCGGGCAGTTATGGCTTCCGCGGCGTTTCCGGCGGTGTTCAGCTATGTCACGCTGAGAGATTTCTCTGATGAAAACGACGAAAGATACCGCCATGTTTTCGATGGCGGCAATGCCGATAACCTGGGGCTGCGCAGCTTGTCCCGTGTGCTGAAAGAAAATCGCGGAAAATATAAGCATGTCATTGTCATTCTCGTTGACGCTTTTGTCGAACCGACCGGCAAGAGCAGTAAAAATCCTGAGCCCCGTTCTACGTTCAGCCATTATCTGGACATGAACTTTATGGACAGCTTTGACGCCTTATTAAAAAGCAACCGGCAGATAGGCATCAGCGAATTTTTAAAAGACAATATTGATATTCAGGATAAACTGACTTTCTGGCATATAACTTTTGATAAGGTTGATGAAAACATAGTCGACATCACGCCGCTGACCTATGATGATAATCCGCTGCAAGTGAAAACGCTCAGGCAGGGATTAAACCGTATTGAAACAAATTTACGCATCTCCGATGAGAGTAAAGCAAGGATAGAGGAAGCCGTCAGAATTATTTTTAAAGAAGACGCTAAATGCCTGGAACGGATTAAAAAAATTATGCTCAACGAAAGTCCGGCTGCCGCGGGTTTTGTTCAGGAAGTTCATGTTTGCAATTAACGGGGTGAAAACCTGATAATAATCGCAAACAGGTATTAACTGACATCTTGCGGCGGGTATTGATAAAAATATTTTTCAAGAAGCGGCAAACAAAAAAAATGAACTGGATCGGGAAGAAAATTGGCCTCGCGCTGGGCGGAGGAGGAGTGCGCGGACTTTCGCACATTGGTGTTCTCCATATTCTGGAACAGGAAGGCGTTAAAATAAATTTGATTGTGGGAACCAGCGCCGGCTCTTTGATTGGAGGCGCTTATGCCAGCGGGCAATCGCCCAGGGAAATTCAGACAAAAATCGACACATACCTGATCAGTCCCGAATTTGACGACTCTTCACTCAAGTCAATCGGTATTTCATTTTCACCCGCGCCAAAAACTTCGCTGCAAAAAGCTCAATTTTATTTGATGAATCGCTATTATCTTATGCGGGCATTTTTCCGTCCGTCACTGCTTCCCGCCGAAGATTTTAAATCGCTGATTAATTATCTTCTTCCTGACATCGACATTAAAGACACACGAATTCCTTTTTATGCTGTGGCCACTGATTTAATTACCGGCAAAGAGGTTATTATCTCCAAGGGCTCTTTGCGCGAAGCAGTGCTGGCAAGCTCTTCTGTTCCCGGCGCGATAGAGCCGGTGCGGCAGGGTGATAAACTTTTGGCTGACGGAGCAATTATCAGCAGTGTTCCTGTCAGGGCGGCGCGCGAACTGGGTGCGGATATCGTTATTGCTGTGATGGTCGGCCGTGATTTGCCGATAGCGAAAAGCGATGATGTGGATACGGCCACGGAAATAATCTATCGCGCGGGAGAAATCACTTCCAACAGACTGGAAGAAGTGGAACTGGCCGGCGCGGACGTTGTTATCCGGCCTCAGGTGGGTGATCTTCATTGGGCTGACTTTGCCCGCTCCGGTGATCTTGTTAAGAAGGGCGAAAACGCCTGCCGTGAGTCTTTAGATAGAATCAACGCTTCTGTGCGCAAGAAAGACGCACCTGTTCCGTTACGCAAACGGCTTAGCGGTTTTTTGTGGCGCCTTTTTTCCGCAGAGAAAAAGAAATAAAAGTATTTTATCCAATTAACTTAAATTATTAAGGATGTATTCTATGATAGATTTGGCAAACGACAATCAAAAAGAAAAGCGCATGGAAATTATGCGTAAGGCATTGAAAGAAAAAGCTCCCCAGACTTATACTGGGCTGGAAGAATCGGGCGGGCTGGAAAAATTTCTGGAAGCTCATGATACTGAGATGATGAAAAGCTTCCAGGCCGCCAGGGATAAGGCGTGGGAGGAAACGCTGGCGTCTTTCCTCGATTTTTTTGATCCGAATTATGATGAAACTTCATCACCGATGTAGCCAAAATATTTGTGTATCGGTTTTAGCATCCTGTTCCGCGATGGGTCATTTTCCTGCCGTTTCTTTATTCGGCGCTAATGACGCCATCTGCTCGCTATCTTTACTTTGTTCGGCAATGGGTTTGGCCGCTTTTGTTTGATTAACGGAAGCAGGTTTGTTTTCCTGTTTCTCTAAAGAGTAGGGTATCGTTGCTTCTTCAGTAACAACCATTTCCGGACGAGCAGCATATTGCTGTAACGTCTTTGATTCCCGGTTAGCTTTCTTTTGCTGGAGATATTCCGTCACTTCCGGCCGGAAAGCTACTGGTGATGGCGATTGCATATAGAGATAAGTCGACGCGCTGATAAACACAATAATTACAAGCAACGTCGCTAAGATTGCAATATCGAGACTGTTCTTTCTCAGGATAACGGTAAACTCCCTGGATTTATTTTTTATTGCTCTTTTCATCGGTTGCCTCCTTATGCCTCTATGGTATCGGGAGGGGGCGGTGCCCCCTCCCTCATAGATATGAACCTCTTTTTTCTAGAATGGTGAACTCTTGATTCTACCTCCTATCGCGTCTGTCTCTATCTCTTTTATCACGGTCGCGGTTATCCTGTTGCCTCCGCTGGTCACCTTGGTATTGCTGTTGGGGTTGCTTTGATGGCTTTTTCAAACCACGGACACCCCAATTATTTTGTTTCTCCCAATGTTTGTCCCTTTCCCATCCTTTCCAGTTTTTCTGAGCTTGTTGGTGGGGTACTTTGCGGCGGTCCCATTGGTGACCTTTCCAGCGGCCTTGCTTGTAATCATTTCTCCAGCCTGAGGGTACATGTCCATAAAAAGATGGAGTTCCCCGATAGTGGCCCCAGCCTGAATCATAGCGCTGCGAGCGGTACCAGCGTCCTTCCCACGGACGCCACCACCAGCCGCCGTAGAAAAAAATATCCACATCGACATCAGGAACAGCGTAAACATATGTTTCCGGTATTACCACCAACTGAGGCGGCGCGGGAAACATGAGTGGTGGAGGCAGAGGAACGCTCACGCCTACATCCATTCTTCCTCCCGCCGCCATTACAGATGAAATTGGGCCTGCAATTACCAGCGCCAAAAGCAACGTTCCAAATAATAACTTCTTCATTTTGTTACCTCTTGTAAAATTATCTTTTTATTTTAGTCTTTTCTTCCCACAACCAGCAGCACGATGCCTCCCACAAGCGCGATAGCCCCCACAATGGGCGGTAGCGGAATTGTGTTAGTTTTCTCAGAAGTCACCTCGATGGGGCCAACATCGACGACCTTTTCTTTGGTTACATAAGTAATACCCTGGTAAGCCAGCGCCGCAATGCCCACAACTATCAGGATGACTGCGATTATTATCTTTGGTTTCATAGAAACTCCCTTTCTTTTAGGTTTACTGGCGCAAAAAGAATAACTAGCGCCTATTTCACGATCAGATCATTTTTTATATCTTTAACTCCGTTGACGCCCTTTACGATTTCAGTCGCTTTATCGACGGCCTTCTGAGAGTTGACAAAGCCGCTCAGTTGCACGACCCCCCTGTAGGTTTTAACGCCGATCTTGAATGACTTTAAAAAATCATCGGCGGCCAGCATTGATTTTACCTTGGTCGTGATGACCGAATCATCGACGTATTCACCAGTGCTTTCCCGTGTGCTTGTCGATGCGCAGGCGCCGATGACGGCGATCAGCATCAGCAAAACCATACAACTGATAACAATATTTCTCTTTTTCATAACGGTTACTCCTCTTAAGCAAGTTTTGTTGTTCAATGATTCATTAAGAGACCTTTTCTTACTCAAGGTATCCTAACCTTCGGTAAAATCTTTTGGAGCCTGGTTGCCGGCATCCTTTCCAAATACGTCATTCATCAGGGAAGTTGCCCATGACGCTACAATATTTTTTTCCCTTGAAGAAGTCGTACCACTAACACGATGACGGCAATAATCAACAGGATATGAATAACTCCGCCCATCGTGTATCCGCTGATCAATCCCAGCAGCCACAAAATTAGCAAGATCACAAAAATGGTCCACAACATTTGAGCCTCCTTTCTGATTGGTCACTGCCGCTGCCTGCACTCGCGGAACCATCACAGCCAGCGATGGGGCAATAAGGCAAAGCGCACAATCAATTTTATTTACTCCGACCAGGCATAAAAGCCGGTCATAATGCAGCCCGAACAATGTCCATCGGTCAGGGATTACTCCTGAGGTAATGATGGACAAATGTCGAATTATTGGCAGCTCTTCTATCGCTATCGTTAAATACACTGTACCGGTTGCGCGCCCTTATCGGGTCTGTTGCAATATTTACCCAGCCTGTTTTGCGTTTGAATTTAACAATTTTTTTCGAATCAATCAGGCTATCCAGCATAAAATCCATGATGTAATCGTGCTGGTTATTGTCACGAATAATTGGTATTAACAAACGCTCACCTCCTTTTTTCCTTTTTATGCGCCGGTAATGAATCTTTAGTGCTGACCATGGACCACTCAATTCCTTCCGGCTCTTTATTCACTCACGCCGCATATTTCTAATTCTCTCCCGTCTTCACCGGTTGGAAAACGGTGTGCAGTGTCCTTTTATAAGGCTGGGCAAGGATATTCATTGCCCCCAAAAATACACTAAAGTGTTCCGTCTTCATGTGGGCCATAAGGTTCTCCTGGGTATCCCATTCTTCAAGAAGAAAGAGTCTGTTTTCATCTTCGATATTCTGGCAGAGTTCACAGTACGCACATCCCTTCTCCGCTCTGGTAAAACCAGACAGTGAAGTAATTGTCTGCGTCAGCTCCAGACGCTTCTTAGGAAGGACACTCATTTTTGTGATGACAACGATCATAAAAAATAACCTTTATTCAGACAGATATATTCTTATACAGCGCTCAATCTCCTGAAACGCGCAGCCGCCGCAACGTGTTTATGTATTCGCTGCCGTAATATTCTTTAAACCACCGCTTTATAATCGCGCCCGCGTATGTCTTGACAAAAAGATTTCTCCATCTTCGTCTTATGTCTTTCCATGCGTTTGCCAGAGGAACGGTAAACAGATTGCGCACCGGCAGGTTCTGGCGTAGCGCTTTCTTTGCTCTTTGTCTTTCCAGAAAATTACGCGCGAACCAACGGGAATAAAACAGGGCGAACTGGATAGGAAAGCCGATGGTAGCCAGATAAACCCAGTTCAGCCAGTTGCCGTAATTTAATTTCCGGCTGATGAATCCTCCGAGATACTTTTTTTTCATCAGCAGCTTGGGCATAATCTGCAGATCATCGGGGTCCAGCCCATCCGGCTTCGGATCATAACAAAGGAAGAGGCCGTCATATTTATCCCAGCCCGCCATTGACAAAGGCAAAAGACGGCCTTCACTGGCCAGTCTGGCTCTTAGCTCCGAGCCGGGAAGAGGGACGGCATTGAGCAGCTGTATCGTGTCAATTTTCGCTTTTTTGATAAACGTTTTAAAAGATTCAGCCCACTTCTTAATCGTGAAGCGGGCATTTTCCCGCGCCTGATTATTTTTGGGATAGGCGAAAATGAACATGCCATGCAGATAAAAATATTTGGATAATTTTTGGGAACGCGCAATAAGTTTTTCCACCGTCACGCCTTTGCGCATCGCCTGCAATTCTTCATTCATGGGGCTTTCGTAACCGATGGCCAGCATGATTACGCCGGCCCGGCGCATAGCCTCGATCAATGCGTCGTTTTCCGCCACTTCCGTGCGCACCTGGACAATGATTTTTATTTTTTTTCGGAAATTCCTTTTATAGTCGCTAATTGTGTTGCAAAGCGCGATGGCCTCGGTGGGATTCTGGGCAAAATTATCATCGGTGAAGAAAAAGTTTTTGTATCCCATATCGGTATATTTAATCACCTGCCGCAGGGCAGTCTCTACCGAAGCGGCCTTATAGCGTCCGTATTGCCGGTTCACGACACAGAATTCGCAATTGAAATTGCAGCCGCGTCCCCGGTTAATGGGAATAGCGCTCCATCTTTTTTTCAGAAATTTGACTAAAGTCAGATCCGTATCGGCTATTTCATCAAGGTCACAGATAGGCTGGCGTTTGCCGGTTTTGACATAAGCGCCGCTTTCATCAAGAAAACTGATACCCGAAACACCGGCTAAACCGGCACGGTTCAAATAAACATTGCCGCTATTTGACGTTAATAAAGCAAGCAATTCGATAATTGTTTCTTCTCCTTCGCCATGAACGACAATGTCAATTCCCGATTGAAGAGCTTCCTGCGGCAGGGCATCGACATGGCTGCCGCCGGCAATGGTGATGGCGCCCAAATCGTGATATTGCCGGGATACCGAAAACATACGGGGAATCGAATTGCTCATGCCGCCGTAGAAAAGCGCCAGGTGCGCGGGCTGCCGGGCCTGCAAAAAGGAATGATCCGGCATGCCCTGATTATCTGGCGGCCCGCTGTAATTATTTTCATCAATCGCGTAAATGTCTTTGCAGCGGGGATGATTGGTAAGCTGGCTCATGACGGATAAAATACCCACCGGCGGCATTTTAATCTTCGCGTAAATATTGTTTTGTGAATGCCGCGGGTATTGGGGAATAATGCCGATAATATTCAATTCTTTTTTCATAAGGATACTTCCTCTCTAACATCAATTAATTTTTTGCGAATATTGTCCATAGAGCAACAGCAACAATCAACACGGCGGAGGAAACAGCAATGTAGGCTAAAATCCTGCCAAGGATATCAATCACCTCATCGTCGTTTCTGGTCTCGCTAAATAGACTTTTATTCATGGTGCGCCTCCTGTGAGCGTGTCTGAACCGGTCAGGTGACCGTCCAATGGTTAATTATCAAATTTGCTTATTCATGCCCGCATCATTAGCTCGGCCAGGCGAAACGCCTTTGTCTTTAATTGATTTCCGCGCCCAAACCAAATAGAGTTCAATCGCGTCGCTTCATCTTCGCCAGACATCATGTGATCCGTATATTCAGCCACGCTGTTGAAAGCCCCCCAAACGGTACCGCGCGCCAGATGCGCTCCCAGGCCGGACTCATGCAGATGAAGCACGCTGTCGCGGATTTTTTCTGCTCTTGCCGTGTTATGATTTTCTTCGTTATCAGGAACAAGCGCCCGAACATAATCCCGCAGTTGATCATCCGTAATTTTTTTGGATGCCATACTGTTGAATATGACATCGAGTTTTTTGTATGCGTAAATTGATGCTTCGAGCGTTAAGGCGGCATTTTTCAAATTGTGTGTTGCGTCTGCTGTGTGACAGATTGAAATGTCTCCCGTTTCCTGCAAGGCAGCCGTTAAAGTATTATTGCAGACAACGCGGATGGGCGTAACTTTTACCCGAATGCGCGAACTGCCGTCATGGCTGTTGGTAAGCAGGAGATATTTGTCAACGAGATCGTTGCCGTGAACGTTGATATATCCGGGAAGTTTTGCCAAAATCCAAATGCGTTCACCTTTGCCAATAGCTCCGGCTGTTTCGTATATTGCCTTATTTTCAGCAACCAGAGAGTCAAAAAAAGTAAAAGCATCTATATTCTGAATAGGTTCATAAGCCGCGTTGACGAAGCCTAGAACTTCATGGGTATCCATGCGCATTGTCGCGTATCCTGTCGGCTGCATGCTTGTCTGCAAGCCGAGTGGTTGTTTCGTGACGCTGTAATCCAATCCGGCTATTTGTATGGCTTCTTTCGCGGTTAGGGGATAATTTAATTCGACTCCCAAATCGCGCCATGGCGGGGGCGCTGCTTCAGGATATGGAGACGGAATTTGCGGTATCCGCAAATGCAGTTTACGCAGAGTTACATCGGTAACTGTAGAATGATACAGGGGATGATCAGCGGCAATAATATTGAAGAGAGGGTAAATTCCCCCCCCGGATTTTTGCCACCCGACAAAAATGGCATCTGTATCCGAACCCGCCGGATGCTCACGCGCACACATACTTTGTCCTCAGTTGATTTTGACTTATTCAATTTCTTTCATGAAGGTAAGAGCAAGGAGCCTGCCAAAAGCAGGAAGAAAATCAAAAATAGCGGATTAATCTATTAATAATAAAGTGTTAGATAAAAAGGGAAGGGCAGGAGTTAAGTGTAAATGATCTGTTTGACCGCAATATTTGACGGAACCTCAATATGTTGAGGGTGGCGCATCGCGCGCCTTGGTCAACTTAATCTTTGCTTGAGCATGTTTAATAGGAAAACAAAAAATCTTGATGTTTGGGACAGGTATTTGAACTTGAAGATAAAATGAAACGGGAAAACATCTATGGTTAGTCTAAGTTAGAACTTATCCGGTTTGCCGGCGTTAGGATGGCCGGCAGTGTAGTATATTTATCGTCGCCACCACCAGCCGCTATAGAAATAAATATCATCTTTTGAAAAGAATTTAATTTTTTTATGCGAGCGTCAAAACGGTATCAAGATGCTCAAAATTCGCCGAAACTTTAGCCGGTTATACGGCAGAGGTTCCGGTCTGCCATTATTTCCACGTTTCATTGGGAGCGCGGAAAGGCACAAACAACAAAGCAAAACAACGAAACGTACAGCCCGCGGCTTCAGGTTGGTTGTATGGTTTTAAGGAACCGGACTAAAAGAAGCGGTTGTCTGTAAAAACTCTACGCGTTTCTCAGCAAGGACAGGGTCGTGATTGAGGATTCCCCAAAAGGAGACAAGCAAAAAAATGCACGCTCCTAAAAATGCCACGGCAGCCATGCCGTCAACAATTTCGCCCAACAATCGATCAATGTTTTTGTATCTTTTCTGCGTGAGCACCATGTTTTTTCTCCTGCCTTCTCTTTCTTTGAGGTTTGTAAGCATTATGGAAACACTATTAGCAAGGAGCCTGCCAATAGCTGAAAGAAAATCCGAAGTTTGGATTGTCCCTTAATAGCAGGTGGTTAGATAAGGTTAAGAGAAGAGCGGAAAAATATAAATGATATATGCGCCCTCAATATTTGGTGGAACGGTAATATATTGAGGGCGGCCGGGTCTAATTTGGTTCTGTTGTTTGCGGCCGGGCTATACCGAGCTTGCGCATCCTGGCTCTTAAGGTGCTGGGGTGGAGGCCCAGGATTTCTGCGGCGCCGTCCTTTCCCTCGATACGCCATTTAGCTTCTGTAAGCATCTTCAGAATCTGATTTTTCTCCGTCTCCTCCAGAGTTTTGACAGCGGATGAAAGCACGGGGGATGTTGTCTCCAGTTTGTCCGGCAATTCTAAAACCTGTCCGGTGCAAAGGATTACCGCCCGCTCAATGATGCTTTCCAGCTCGCGGATGTTTCCGGGCCACGGATAATCCTGCAACGACTTCATCGCCTCGTCTGTGATCGACGTGATTTTTTTGCCCAGTTTTCTGGAAAAGCGTTCGACAAAAGCCTCGACTAACACAGGGATGTCCTCCTTGCGCTGCCGCAGGGGAGGAATAGTGATGGGGAAGACGTTGAGACGATAGTAAAGGTCCTGCCGGAACCGGCCCTGGCGGACTTCTTCCTCCAGGTTTCTATTTGTTGTCGCGATGATTCGCGCGTCGACGGAGATGGTATTAGACGAGCCCAGGCGCTCAAACTTGTTGTTCTGAATCACGCGCAGCAGCTTGCCTTGCAACTCCAGCGGCAGCTCCCCGATCTCATCGAGGCAGATGGTGGATTGATGCGCGATCTCGAATCGTCCTAACCGGCGGACGTCGGCCCCGGTGAAGGCGCCTTTCTCCCGTCCGAATAATTCGCTTTCAATTAAATTGGCCGGCAAAGCGGCGCAGTTGACCGTGATCAGAGGTCTTTCCTTGCGCGGGCTCATTTCATGGATGGCGGCGGCGACCAACTCCTTTCCCGTACCGGTTTCCCCGAGGATGAGGATGGTTGTGTCCGAAGGAGCAACTTGCTCGGCCCGGTAGAGAACATACTTGAGACCGGCGCTTTGCCCGATAATATGTTCAAATAAATATTTTATTTTATTCTCACGGCGGAAGTAAATGTTCTCCGCCTCCAGTCTTTCCTTCATCTTTTCGATTTCAGAAAGAGCCTCTTTGAGTTCGCTTGTTCGTTTATCAACGCGCACTTCGAGATCGTCATAAGCGTGTTGCAGCGCATCCTCCGCCTCTTTTCTCTTGGTGATATTCTGCGCGTAGATACGCACTGCTTTCAGATCAGCCGGCGCGATAATACTTTCGATAAATGTCCTGTTGCCTATTGTTATCTCACGGAGTTCGTATAGCCCCACGTTTTCCTTGGTCAGCTTTTTTATTATTTCAGGAAAATCACGCGGGAGAAAGAGGCTGATTTCATCAGGGGCGTTTAACTTCTCCAGTATCTTCAGGGATGCATTATTGTAGTAAATGATCTTTCCTTTCAAATCTGTCTCAATGACTGGATTGGGATTGAGTTCGGGGAAAGAGGCCAGATGCTTGATCCTTTCCTCTGCCTTCTTGTGCGAGGTTACATCCACCATGGTGACAATAATGCCGCTGGCCTCTTTTTTATCGATAAGTTTTTTTGCGCTCAATAGAAAGGAAAAATGCTCGTTATTCATATTCTTGAAAGTGACGTCAATCGCTTGGATAAAGCCGTCCTTAATTGCCGATTTAAGGACAAAGGGCGTTCCGTCGGTATTGAAGAGGTTAAATGCCTCATCAAACTCCTGGAAGACGGGGCTTCTATCGAACAGTCTATGGGTTGACTGACTTGCACGGACGATGCGGCCATGGTTGTCGCACAGAACAAATATTTCCGCGGCTTGATAGAGGATTTGAGATGTCAGTTGTCCTTCTGCCATGATCTCTTCATCGCGCTTTTGTTGTGTGAGGTCGGTAACCACAACACACACGGCACCGGGTATGTCCGGGAGAGAAAGAGAACTTACGGAAATTAAGACAGGTACAGAATTTTCACCTCCGGCCTTTATAAGCGATTCCAGTTTATTGTTATGCCGCAAACCGTGCGTAAACAAGGCTTTAAGTAATTGAATGTTTTTTGATGAAAAGTATTGGTAGATTAAAGATCCCGTCACTTTTTCCGGAGGTTCTCTGACGATATCTGCAAAACGGTGATTACAGAAAAGGATCGTGCCGTCTGTGGTCAGGGTGACTGCCCCTTCGCTCATGGATTCGATCATGACCCTGTAAGGATGATCGGCGCCAGATAGTGTAAAGACGCGATCACCTTCCGCCGTTTTGATGACCAGCCCATCCACCTCACCGCTTTGTATGGCGCGCAGAGTCTCCTCCGCTTCCATCATCCGTGATGTGATTTCATGCAACTCATCCAAAAGCTGCTGGCGTGTTTTATCCGGTTTGTTCATTCATTCGCGCTCATGAATTCGTGGGTTTCAAATCAATGCCAACAAGGAACTTTTCCGTATTCGACATGTCGCCGATGAACCTCCTCAGTGGCAGGGGGAGTTTTTTGATGAGCGTTGGTGTGGCAATAATCTGTTCTCCCTTGGCCAGTTGGGGTTGCGTGTAGATGTCTATCACCTTGAGATTGTAGCGGCCGGCCAGGTGTTTTTCACATATTTTTTGTATATTGGCGATGGCCTGGGTTGACTTTGGGGTCATTCCTGCAACATAAAGCCGAAGAACATACTTTGCGCGGTTCGGCATGGAGACGGCTTTTTCAAATTCCGCAGCGCTTGTTTTAACTATTTTTTTTTGCATGTCTGTTTCTCCAAAAGTGATGACTCAGGTAGCCAGAATTCTGAATCCTAACTTCTAGCTCTTAACTCCTGATTTATCATTTTTCGGCAGTAACAATGTCGAGCCCCACCAGCACGCGTTCTGTGTTAGCCAGATCTCCGATAATCTTTTTAAGCGGTTCAGGAAGCTCCCTTACCAGTGTCGGTATGGCAACAATCTGGTGTCCTTTAGCCAGTTGGGGATCCTTCAGAAGATCGATTACTTCAATTTTGTATTTCCCCACGAGATGCTCTTCGCAAATCTTCTTTAAATTGGCAAAGGCCGCAAGCGATTTCGGGGTCTGACCGGCTACATATAACCTCAGATTCCAATTTTTTTTTGTCGTAGCGGTATTTGCTTTCCTCTTCTTCCCTGATAAGGCAGCTTTCATCTTGCTTTTCTTCCCCTTTTCTTTTTCGGACGCGATGCCCGCGGAGCCGAACGGTTCCCCTGGCGCAGATGCGCCATGTCTAAACGGTCTTGGAGTAGGGCAACTTTTCTTGTTTTCTCTTCTTCCGCCATCAAATGCATCTCTTCAGATTCCACGTTGAACTCGGCACGCAGGGCGGCGATGTTTGCTTCCAGAGCCTTTCTCTTGCTCTCCTGCTCGCGGAGCTTGCGCTCCGCCTCTTGCCGGTATACCAGCTCAGAGGCTTTTTCCCGGGCATCTTGCGCTGCCCGGGCGCTGCCGGTTAATACATCGCCGAAACCGGTATAGATGTCGATGAGGCCAATGCCCTGGTTCGAGAGCAGGAACTCTTGAATCTGGTTGGAGTGGGCCATGCCGCGGGACTTCAAAATGTAGAGTCCCCGGTTGCGCTCCCCATTGAGTTCGATATCCCGAAGCAGCAGCCACGTATCGATCAGAGAAGATATTTCTTCACTGGTGTGTTCAAGGCTGCCTCCAAAATGGGTGAGGTCAGTAAGGAACGTAGTGATCTTTTTCATCTTCAAATGGTCGATCAGGCGCGTTAAGATGGATTTGACCTCTGATGCTTTTCCCGCGGCGCTCAGGTTACTGATCGGGTCGACAACAAAAACCCGGGGTTTGAACGTATCGATCACCCTATGGAAGGTGACCAGATGCATCTCCAGTCCGTAAAGCGAAGGCCGGGCGGAATGAAACTTGAGCAGCCCCTTCTTCACCCACTTCGCGAGATCAATGCCGATGGAGTTCATGTTCCGGATGATCTGGCTGGGCGATTCCTCGAAGGCAAAATACAGACAACGCTCACCACGCCTGCAGGCGGCTTCGGCAAACGTCGCCGCCATACTTGTTTTCCCTGTGCCGGCTGTGCCGGAGACGAGAATGGTGCTGCCCCGGTAGAATCCCTTGCCGGCAATCATGGCATCCAACTTGGGGATGCCCGTGGAGATACGCTCCGTGGAAACGGGATAGTCGAGCCCCAGGGAAGT
>DHGA01000019.1:4859-22285 GCA_002402545.1 Syntrophaceae bacterium UBA4810 | reverse complement strand
CTAGGATTTTACGGGGTAGGGCATGGTTTTTATATTGTCTGGCCGATACTTGGCCCATCGAGCCCGCGTGATTCAGTGGACATTGTCGGAGATTATTTTTTATATCCGGTTTCTTATCTCGAGCCTTTTTATGTGCCGCTTACTGTTCGCGCGTATGAAGAAGTAAACAACACTTCATTGCGCATTGGCGATTACGAATCATTAAAAGACGCGGCCATCGATCCCTATATCGCGATGCGTGACGCTTACGCGCAATACCGGCTGAACAAAATAAAACAAAGAAGGTTGATCTTTGAATCTTTTTGGGGCGGTCAGTCAAAATCCGCTGATGATTCCCAATCAGCAGAAAAAAGATAAAAGGGAGGAAATCCTACGAAAAAATATCTAATTTTTATCAGTTTATTTTTATTTGTAATATTTGCCGGTCAGGTTTTAGCAGGCGGATTGTTCGGAGCCCCGGAACCTGTTTCGCAAAGCGAGGGAGGTTTGCATACCGGCATCGGTTATTGGTTTGGCCAGACCAAATATGAAAAATCCGCCAGCGTGCTGATGCGTCAAAATCAGATATATTCGGAAGCCGGCTACGGTTTTAATAGATACACTGACATATACGCTCGTGTGGGCATATCGGATTTTGAAATCAGCGACATTTTTTGTTCGCGCAGCGCCACAACTTCCACTAATCATGACGATTTTAAAGACAGATGGAATTTTTTCGGCACCCTGGGGGCAAAAGGTTTTTATCCGATAAATTCGATTATTGGCGTGGGAGCTTTTGTGCAGGGCACTTATTACTTTGGCAAATTTTATGATGATGTCGCCGGGATCGAAAATGTAACACCATTTACCGCGGAGCTAAAGCTCAAAAATCTTTGGGATATTAGCGGCGGCTTTGGGCTGCAAATAACTGCTCCTTGGGGTGTAAAATTATACGCGGGACCCTACGGTTATTATTCAGAAGTAGTTTTTTATCCAAAAACAATAGTTGCCGGCCTGCCGTTTATGTCGGGTAAAGGTAAACTTAAAAGTAAGACAAACTGGGGAGGATACGGAGGTTTTGTAATACCTTTAGGCAAAGGGTTTAAAGTTAACGTGGAAGGGCAGTATTCTGATAGATTTTCCGCCGGAGCTGCCGTAACATATACATATTAGATTAAAGAATTAAAGGATAGTTATGCCAAATTTACTTTTCATCTTAATGGTTGGCTTCGGTGTTTTGAGTCTGATTTTTTTCATCTTAACGTTTGTGGCTATTAAAAAAAGAAAAATTATCGGCTCGACAATCAGTTTGTTAGTCGCGCTTCTTTTTCTGGCGCTGGCCACTTTGTCCGGAACAATTACCGTGGCGACAAAAGGCTATCTCGCCCTGACGCACGAAGAAACCGCGGCGATTGTGACGACTCAACCTCTTGGAGATAAAGTATTCATAGCCAATTTTGAATTTCCTGATGGACGTAGATCATCTTACCGCCTGGCGGGAGACGCCATATATGTTGACGCGCATATCCTTAAATGGAAACCGCTTGCTAATATACTTGGCCTGCACACGGCCTATGAATTGGACCGGGTGGCCGGACGCTTCATGGATATTGAGGAAGAAATAAAAAGACAGCGCAGTATCTATCTGCTTGCTGAAAAGAAACCGTTAAACATGTTTAATCTGAGAACAAAGTATTCTTTTTTAGAGCCGTTTCTTGATGCAGAATATGGGTCCGCTGTTTTTGTTGAATTAAAAAAACCGGCTAAATTTGAAATAAAGGTTTCCACAACCGGTCTTTTAATCAGAGAAATATCCTCCTGACAAGTGCTCTATATTCAACACGGGCATTATCGATCCTCTGGATATGATGCGAAAACATTTTTTTAAAATATTTTTGGTGCTATTTTGTATTCTTGTTATAATTCCAGTCACTTACGCGCAGGAAAAGCAGGAAGACACAGTCACTTTGGAGGAAGTGATTGTTGTCGCCTCCCCCATTATTGAAGGTAATAAAGTCATTGATTCCGGCGGTCAGGTAACGGTCATTAATGAAAATCAAATAAACAACCTGAACGCGCAGGACCTGCCTTCAGCTTTGCGCTGGACGCCCGGGGTTTCGATATCACGCCATAATCAGGTGGGAAGCTTTGGCGGCGCGGAAGGCGGCGCTATATATATCCGCGGTATGGGAAGTTCCCGGCCGGGCGGAGAAATTCAGATACTCGTTGACGGCATTCCCAAATTTGCCGGCATCTGGTCACATCCGCTGATGGACATGGTAAACACTGATATCGCGCAAAGCATCGAAGTATATAAGGGAGCACAGCCAGTGCTTTTTGGCAACATGGCTTTCGGCGCGATAAACCTGATTACCAAACGCAAGTATGAGTCGGGTTTTGCGACAGAGCTTAAGGCAGCAGGCGGTTCTTATCATAGCCTGATTGAAGTCGCCGAACACGGCGGGAAAATAAAAAACACGGATTATTATGTACTCCAGAGTTATAAGCGCTCCAGCGGACACAGGGACAACGCGGGCGGCGAACTTCAAAATTATTTTGCGCGTGTTGGGCACGAGGTTTTTGATAATTGGTCAGCATCCCTTGTTGTAAACGTGTCCGACAATCGTTCTGAAGATCCGGGGCCGAAAGGCAGGCCGCTCGAAAGACAGGGAACGTACAAGCTCGAAGATGTCTTAACCATTGCTACCTTATCGCACGATTATAATAATATAAAAGGCGACTGGAAATTTTATTGGCAGAAAGGCAAAGCATCCTGGCTTGAGCAGTATGATCTGGCCAGTTCATTTTATTTTAATACCATCACCGATTTTGATAATTACGGCCTGCGCGCCAGAGAGGCGCTGACGCTGTGGAGCGGATCTTCTCTGCTTGCCGGAGCGGATTTTGATTTTACATCGGGAAAGGTTTTTATTGACCGGGAAGCGCCGCGTCCCGACGCGGAATTTTCCGGCAAAACTTTCCGCATCGTTTCTCCCTACCTTTCCCTGAGTCAGAAATTTGAGCTGCCGGGAGACTGGCAGTTGGTTCCGACAGGCGGGATTCGCTATTATGAGCACAGCGCCTTTGACGCGCAATTCACGCCGCAGGCGGGTATCGCGCTGAAGAATTCTTCCACGGATTTGCATTTCTTTTACAGCCGCGGCATAAACTATCCGGGTCTTTATGTCGTCGCCCAGTCCGAAATGTTCTGGGCAGGCAATATCAGGTGGAAGGAACTGAAACCGGAAAAAGTTGACCATTTCGAGGTGGGGATTAACCGATCCTTTGGCCTGAAAGTACGCGCGGATTTGACTTATTTCTACGATAAAGGCTCAAACCGTCTCATTATCATTACCAGCCCGCTGCCCCCTCACTATGAAAATATCGCCCGTTTCGAAAGGCATGGCCTGGAAGCAACACTAAACTTTAATCCGGCAAAGGAATTTTCCTTTTTCGTGGGAGGCGCGTGGGTGGCGCGCAAATCCCCGGATAATCTTCCTTACAGCCCGGAGTGGATGGTTTCCGCCGGTGTCAATATCAGAGTCTTCGATCATTTTAAAATCAGTCTGGACACTATTTATCAGGATGACCAGTATGTCGCCAATAATCGCTTGGTGGATTACGGCGCGAGCATCGTGAAAGTCAACGGCTTCTGGATTCTTAACGGTATGATAAGCTTGGAATTTAATTGGCAGGCGCCGAAAATAGAAGGAGAAATATTTCTGGCCGGCGAAAACCTGACGGATGTGCGCTACGCGTATAAAAAGGATTATCCTACGCCTGGAATCAGCGGCATGTTGGGAATAAAATTAAGGTTTTAATGCATCATAGAAATATTGGCGTAATTATCTTGCGCGCATTGTGCTTATAGAATAGAATAAATTAAATTAAATTAAATTATCTTTGATTACCGGAGGAAAAATGAACGCGTTAGCTTTTTGGAAAGCAACTGATTTCAGGCAGCAGTCTTTATCTGTCAGTCAGCTTCGTTTTCATATGTTTGTCACGCTTTTTATTGCGGGCAATCTTATTTTGCCTATTATTGCTCACGCCATCCCGCAGGGTGGAAAGATTTTTCTGCCTATATATTTCTTTACTTTGATTGCCGCTTATCGGTTTGGATTTGCCGCAGGTCTTGCTACCGCTCTTATTTCTCCTTTAGCCAATTATTATTTAACCGGTATGCCGCCCGCAGCTGTCTTGCCGGTTATTCTGGTTAAATCGGCGCTGCTGGCCGCCGCCGCGTCATGGGTGGCACACAGCACGCAGAAAATTTCCCTGCTGCATATCACGGCGGTAGTCGCCATCTATCAATTCCTGGGTTTGTTGTTCGAGTGGGCATACAAAAAGAGCCTCATTCTTTCTCTGAGTGATTTTCACATAGGGTTGCCCGGAATTATTGTTCAGATTGTCGGTGGTTACTTCCTGCTTTTATGGCTAAAAGAAAATATTAAATAAAATTAAATAATGACGTGGCCAGAGAGGAAGTCCTTTAACTTTTCTGCTGTAAAGATATAAAGACAAAAACTTTGGTAATGAGGAAGGAAGGTGTTATGCAATTTACTCAATTGTTGAAAGATAGAAGGTCCATCCGCGATTACAAGCCAAAAGAATTGCCGATGGATATAGTAAATGAAATACTGCAGGAAGCGACGCTGGCGCCTTCGGCCAGCAACAATCAGCCCTGCCGTTTTGTGGTGATTAACTGCCGGGAGACCATCAAAAGGCTCTCCGATGAAAGCAAGGCCAATCTTCTGAAAGATTTTGAACAAAAGAAAGCGAGCTTAAGCCCGGAATATGTTGAGCTGCTAAAAAATGATAAATTCAACGTGTTTTATAACGCGCCCTGCGTAATTTATATTGCCGGTTCACGCGCGGTGCATTCGCTGGATATCGACTGCGCGTTGGCGGTAAGCTATATCATGTTTGCCGCGGCAGCCAGAGGTTTGGGCACTTGTTGGATTGGTCTGGGCGCGCACATTCGTGATCCGAAATTAAAAGCGGAACTGGGGATGGATGAAAATCTGCGTATTGTCGCGCCGCTGATTATTGGTTACCCGAAAGAAATTCCCGCGGCATCACCGCGTAATGCGCCCAAGATTCTGCGGGTTATCAGTCAGGTAAAGGGCTGAAAAACTAAAGAGCGGCGGCAAGTTTTTTCAGGAAGGCTGCGGTATCATTTGGGAAGTGGATACGGATGATGCGGCGGCCTTTTTCTTTAAGCGCCTGCCAGTCACCCTGCGCCTGCGCGGCAAGGAGTTCGCCAAAACTCAATGAAGAACTCTCCTTTCCCAATTCGTCAGGAATAGGGATATTCATAAGATTTTCTTCCGTAAGTTGGATAAACAGACCGCAGTTGGCACCGCCCTTATGCAGTTGTCCTGTGGAGTGCAGATAACGCGGGCCGTAGCCGCAGGTCACAGGCAGTTTGTATTTTTTGAAGATTGCCGCGCGCAATTTGGCGGTTGCCGTATCAACTTCTTCAGAGGGGTTTAAATAAATCTGCAGACTGGCGTAATCGCCGGTTTTTTGCTGCGCTAAAAAATTGTTCAAAACTTCGCTTATCGTTTTTCCCCTTGTATCGCCGTAAACATTGCCGTCTGCAGTGGCAAGAACCGGCTTTTCTTCATCGGTGCTTTTTTTATTCTTATACGATTCAATCATCTTTCGTGTGTGTATTTTTGTCGCTTCGACATCCGGCTGATCGAAAGGATTAACACCTAAAAAATATGCCGCTACGGTGGTGGCCATCTCCCAGATGTACATCTGGCTTCCCAAGTCAAAGTCATTATTTATTTGAATGGTGATTGCCGGGTGACCAGCGCCGGTTAATGTTTTCAGACGGTCAGGGTTTATCTCATTTTTTTCCTGGAAAAAAACAAACACGCGGTCTTGCGCGTAAAAAGAAACACCGGCGTCAGGTTCATCCAAAACGGGAAGGATGCCTTTGCCTTCTTTGCCGGTGCTCTCCGCGATAAGCTGCTCCAGCCAGTCGCCGAATGACTTCCATCGCGGCGGTAGGTAAAGAGTCAGTTTATCGCGCCCCTGACACGCGAGCGCCCCCAGCGCCGCGCCCAGCATAATGCCAGTTTTGGAAGCGGCGCCTGCAGCGGATTGCGCGTTGTGTAACAATTTATTCACATCAATGCCGATGATTGCCGCCGGGACGATACCGAAAAAAGAAAGAGCGCTGTAGCGTCCGCCGATATCAGGATTATTGAGAAAGACATGGAAGGGCGAAAGTTCCCGTACCGTTTTGGCCAGCGGTGATCCTTCATCTGTGATAAAAATAAAATGTTCTCCGGCGCCGCCGCCTTTTATTTTTCGCGCTTCGTTGTAGAAAAAATAAAATAGGGAGGTTATTTCCATCGTTGTTCCGGATTTGGAAGAAACAATAAAAATAGTTTTATCCCAGTCAATCTTTTGCGCGATATTGCTGATTATCGCCGGGTTGGTTGTGTCTAAAACGGTAAGTTGCGGATAACCTGTCTGCGCGCCGAATACTTTGTTGAAAACCTCCGCGGTCAGGCCCGAGCCGCCCATACCCAATAAAATAACATCTTTTATTTTTTTGTTGGCCGGAGGAGCGAGTGTATCCCGGATGTAATCTATTTTTTTCAGAGTATGACCCGGCGCGTCAAGCCAGCCCAGGCGATTGACGATTTCGTCAGGCGACGCGCTCCACAGCGTGTAGTCTTTTGCCCGGATGCGGCAAGCTACATCATCCTGCCGTGTTTTTTTCCACGCGGCTTCAACTATTTGCTGATAGCTTCCCGGATAGTAATTGATCAGGGCTTCCTTCATTTTATTTCTGCTTACTATGTAGTAGCTCTTTGGCTTTGATAATTATATTTTCCACGGTAAAGCCGAATTTTTCATAGAGCACCGGACCCGGGGCGGAAGCGCCGAAAGTTTCCATGCCGATAGTTTTTCCGTCAAGACCTAAATAGTGTTCCCAGCCCAGGCTTATCCCCGCTTCGACGGCAATTCTAGCCGTGACGCGCGGCGGCAAAACCTTTTCGCGGTAATCGCGCGGCTGCTTATCGAAGATTTCCCAACTGGGCAGGGAAACCACACGAACTTTTTTCTCCTCCTGTGCCAATTTTTGGGCGGCCGCAAGAGTCATGGAAACTTCAGAGCCTGTGGCGATAAAAATTATTTCTGGATCGGATGATGCCTCCCATAAGATATATCCTCCCTGGCGCGTACCGGAAGCGGGAGCGCAGGAAGCTCTGTCCAGAACCGGCAAATTCTGACGGCTGAAAATCAGAGTGGTCGGGCCTTTGGTGTTGCTTATGGCGATGCGCCAGGCCTCCAATGTTTCATTGGCGTCCGCCGGGCGAAGCACGGTCATGTTCGGCACCTGGCGCAGATTCATTACCTGTTCAATGGGCTGATGCGTGGGCCCATCTTCGCCCACGCCGATGCTGTCGTGCGTGAAAACAAAAATAGCGCGCAGTCCCATAAGCGCGGCCAGGCGCATGGGCGGGCGCATGTAATCGGCAAATGTAAGAAACGTCGCCGTGAAGGGAATAACGCCGCCGTGCAACGCCATCCCCACGGAAACAGAACCCATCGCGTGTTCGCGCACGCCAAAGTGAATGTTACGACCCTCATAACCCCAGGGGCCGCCCACCATGCCGTGCAGTCCGTCCGGCGATAAAGCAGGGTTTTGAAAATCACCCAGTTTTTTGAGCCAGGTGAAGGTGGAAGGATTGAGGTCGGCTGAACCGCCGATAAGCTCCGGCACTTTCGCGGCAAGAGACTGCATGATGGTTTCCGATGCTTTGCGCGTGGCGATATCTTTTGAACCAGCGGGAAATTCAGCAAGCGCCGCTTCCCAATTATCCGGCAAGTCGCTGCGCATGATTCGCTCAAAATCCGCGGCATGATCCGGATGTTTCTGTTTATAGGCGGTCAGATTTTCCTGCCACATTTTTTCCTGTCTTTTGCCGTGCGTCAGCGCCTTACGGAAATATTTACGGACATCCTCGCGGATATAAAAATTTTCGCTTGTTTCCCAGCAGAGCGCTTCTTTTGTTTTCTGCAGCTCTTCGGCACCCAAAGGCGAGCCGTGCGCGTCGCAACTGCCCTGCTTGCAGGGAGAGCCGAACCCGATCGTTGTGGAAACACAGATGAGCGATGGTTTTTCGGTTTCGCGTTTGGCTTTTTTGATTGCTTTGTCGATAGCCGCCGTATCGTTGCCGTCGGCAACTTTGATCACCTGCCAGCCGTAGGATTTAAAGCGTAATTCAATATTTTCGGTAAAAGACAGACCCGCGGAGCCGGCCAGTGTCACTTTGTTGTCATCGTAAAGAACAATTAATTTTCCCAGCCGCAGATGTCCCGCCAGCGCGCAGGCTTCAGCAACTACTCCTTCCATCATATCGCCGTCGCTGGCCATAACGTAAGTAAAATGATCGACTATTCTATTTTCTTCGCGGTTGAAACGCGCCGCCAGATGCGCCTCGGCTATTGCCATGCCCACGGCGTTGGCCAGCCCCTGCCCAAGGGGCCCCGTGGTTACTTCCACGCCGGGCGTGTGCCTGTATTCGGGATGCCCCGGCGTGCGGCTGCCCCACTGGCGGAAATTTTTGATATCGTCCAGCGTCAGGTCGTAACCGGTTAAATGCAAAAGCGCGTATAAAAGCATCGAGGCATGGCCAGCGGACAGGACAAAGCGGTCGCGGTCAGACCAGCGGGGATTTTTCGGGTTATGCTTTAAATGCTTTGTCCACAGAGTGTATGCGGCGGCGGCGGCACCCAGGGGCATTCCGGGGTGGCCGGATTTGGCCTTTTCAATGGCGTCGGCAGCCAAAAAGCGGATGGTATCGATGCATTTCTTTTCCAGTTCTTTTTTGTCGGGCATATTATCTCCTTAGATATTTTCAGATTAATGAATGCTCAATCCATTGTAAATACTGCGCGCTGCCTTGTTTAATCGGTACGGCAATAATTTCCGGTGTTTCATATGGGTGCAGTTTTTTAATTGCATTTGCCACTTTGTCGAATAAAGCCTCCCGCGTCTTGATCAGGCACAGCCACTCACCGGCCGTTTCCACTTTGTCCTTCCAAACGTAGGTGCTTTCGATCGGGCCTAAAATCTGCGCGCAAGCGGCAAGCTTTTGTTCGATCAGATAGCGCGCGATTTTCTGCGCCTCTTCTTTGGTGGCGGTGGTGGTAGAAATTTGAATAAAAGTTTTCATGGTTCATCTGTCCTCATGTCATTTCGAGGAACAAAGCGACGAGAAATCTTTAAGATTCCTCACACGCCTGCGGCGGATTCGGAATGACACCTTTATATTGTTATTTTTTCGTACATTCGTACATCATAATCGCCGCCGCCTGTGGCAGGCTCAGTGAATCCGCCTTGCCGCTGCCGGCAATGCTCCACTGTTCGTCGGTTGCTTTTAAAAGTTCTTCCGGCAGGCCGTGGCTTTCATTGCCTAAAAGCAACGCCGTCCTTTTTTGCGCCGCGTGGGGCAGCAGGCCTTTACGGATGTGCGAACCGATGAGCAAGAAGCTTTTTTTAATTTCCGGCAATGCCGTGGATAAATCAACTTCCGGGACAATTGTCAAATGAAAAAGGCTGCCCATGGAAGCGCGCACCGCCTTGGGATTTGTATAATCCGCCGAGTTCGCGCTTAAAATTATTCCGGAAAAGCCGAACCAATGAGTGCTGCGCATGAGCGCCCCCAGATTGCGGGGGTTGTTGATTTCATGCAAAATCAGGAAGTTGCCGGTTGTGCGGGATATGGCCTCAGACAACGAAGACAATTTTTTTGCCCGCACAACGGCCATGATTCCTTCCGGCTCTCTGTCCTGGCCGATTTTCTGCCACTGGGCGCGGTTAAGCTGGTAGACGGGAAACTTATTTACTGATCCAAAAGGCAGCTTTTCCCAGTATTTTATTTTGTCGGGCATGATCAGCAGGGCGTTAACTTCCCAGTCGCTGGCGAGCAGCTCTTCCACCACTTTGACGCCTTCAGCCAGAAATATTCCTTCTTCCCGGCGCGTTTTTGCATCGTCGAGTTTCGACCATTTTTTCAACTGCGCCTGCGATATATTGTGTTCGTCTAATTTCATAAACAGTTTTGATTATTCCTTTGTCACCGGTTGTTCTATGGGTTTCGGCCAGATAAGCGAGGCAACAATGGAAAGAGCCAGCGCCGAAGCGATAACCGCCAGGGAAATATTAATGGGTATCTTGTAAAAATCGGAAATCAGCATTTTGATACCGACAAAACTAAGCACCGCGACCAGCCCGTATTGCAGGTGATGGAAAATCCTCATGATGCCGGAAATAGCGAAAAATAAAGATCTTAACCCAAGGATGGCAAAGACGTTGGAAGTGTAAATAATAAAAGGGTCTTTAGTAATGGCCAGGATAGCGGGGATGGAATCCACGGCAAAAATGATATCAGTTGTTTCCAGCGCGAGAATTACGGCTAAAAGCGGCGTGGCAAAACGCACGCCTCTTTTGATCACGAAAAAATGCCCTTCCTGATAATTGCGTGTTACCGGCATTATCTTGCGCAGTAATCTCACCAGAATATTTTTGCCGGGATGGATTTCCCGACCCTTGCCTAATGCTATCCGCGCGGCAGTGTAAATCAGAAAAGCGCCGAAGATGTAAATGATCCAGTGAAATTTGTTGATCAGAACCACGCCGGCCAGAATAAATACGGCGCGCGTGATGAGCGCCAGCAGTATCCCCCAGAAAAGCGCTTTGTGCTCCAGCTTATGCGGTACGCGGAAGTACTGAAAAATGAGTAAAAAAACAAAAAGATTATCGACGCTTAGCGAGTATTCGATGATATAACCGGTGAAGTATTCCAGGGCTTTGTGATGGCCGTAGAAATAATAGACACCCACTCCAAAGAGCAGCGCGAGGCTTACCCAGAAAGAAGTCCAAAGCAGGGCTTCCTTAAAACCGATGACATGCGCTTTGCGGTTGAACACGCCCAAGTCAAGCGCCAGCATGGCCAGAATGAACAGCGTAAATAGTATCCACCAGAGAGTCATAGGGAAAGCGTATCCTTTGAAATTACATTTTACGGCGCAGGGCTTGCGCGGTGTTATGAATTATATCCCAGGCGCCGCCATAAGGCGGTGAATAGGCCAGATCCAGATAGCTTGTATCGTCTATGGTCAGGCCTGCCCAAAGGGCAACAGATAGAGCGTTGATGCGGCTGACCGCTCCCGCTTCTCCCACCGCCTGCGCACCCAATAACTTACCCGATAATTTATCGGCAATCAGCTTGAGGCCTATTTTTTTTTGCCCCATGGTTTTGGCCTGGGCACTGCCCCAGACCAGAGTGCTTACCGGATCAAACCCCGCGGTTTGTGCCTCTTTTTCATTGATGCCGGTGGCCGCGCATTCCAGGCCGAACAGCCGGAAAGATTGCGCGCCGACAATGCCTTCAAACTTCATCTTTTTACCACCGATATTGAACCCCGCAATGCGCCCCTGCTTATTGGCGATATCACCCAGTGGGAGATTAACCCAGTGCCCCGTGACGCGATGGAAAGATTCGCAGCAGTCACCTACGGCATAAACAAATTCTTTTGATGTTTGCTGGAAGTTATTTACCGCAATAGCGCCGGACGCGCCGATTTTTAAATCCATGGATTTAGCCAGCTCTACATCCGGCTTTACGCCTATGGCAACGATAATCATATCCGCATCCCATGTGTCATGATTAGTGATGGCTTTGAAAGCATTTCCTTGTTTTTCTACAGCTGATGTTTCGGCGTTGGTCACAAATTCCACACCGTGATTATGAAGTTCTTCAAGCATAACGCCCGAAAGCTCCGGATCCCAGCGGTTTGCGGGCAGCGTGCCCCTGTGAAATATTGTTGTCTTAACACCGAGCATGTGCAGCGCCTCACACATTTCCATGGCGATAAAGCCGGCGCCGATAATTATCGCCCGGCGGCAGTTATTTTCGCGCAGATATGATTTTATTCGTAGAGCGTCTTCCAGGTTTTTCAGTACAAAGACCCCCGGCTTTTTGATTCCCGGTATGTCCGGCAACAATGCCCTGGTTCCCGTCGCCATGACCATAAAGTCAAAAGGAAGCTTCTCGTTCGTATTTGTTTTCACAATCTTCTTTTCATAATTTACGTCGGCGACTGCTGTGTTCAGGCGGATATCAATACCGCCTTCACGGAATTTTTCCGGAGTTCTCGCGATTAATGTTTTATCATCCTTAATTACATCACCGATGTAATAGGGAGTGGGTCAGGCGGAATAGGAAACATATTTTCCTTTTTCCACAATGGTGATGCTCAAAGACGGATCGTTTCTTTTGGCCTCGGCCGCCGCGGATGGGCCTGCCGCGCCGCCGCCAATAATAACCAGATTTTTTGCCATTGTTTCACCTCATTTATTAGCCGCTGCTTTCTTGCGCCACATCAAAAGCCCGATGCCGCCCAGCATCATCAAAACACACAAAAATTGACCGATGCTGATCGGGCCGACCATATAATCAGGTTCCCGGAAAAATTCAATCATAAAGCGGACAAAACCATAGCCAAAAATATATAACCCCAATAATGCCCCGTCAAAAAGCTTTTTCTTTCTTAAAGCCCATAAAACAGCGAAGAGAAATATTCCTTCAAAAAAAGCTTCGTAAAGCTGCGAGGGATGGCGCAGGCTGTGTGTCTGATCGAGGGGAAAATACATTCCCCAGGGAATGCTGGTTACGCGGCCGAAAAGTTCGCCGTTGATAAAATTGCCAATACGCCCGAAAGTGTAGCCCAGCGGTATTGCCGGTGAGATCAGATCCGCGAATTTCCAGAAATCAAAATCGCGTTTGCGGCAGAATAAAACCGACATGATAACCACGCCGATAACGCCGCCGTGATAAGACATGCCGCTGATACCGGTAAATCTGATGCCGTTGGAGAAAGTAAAAGGCAGAAATATCTCCAGCGGATGATACAGGTAGTAATCCAAATTATAAAAGAGCACATCGCCCAGTCTCGCGCCCAAAAGGACGCCGACCATGGCCCATACCAGATAGTCCTGAATATCTTCGCTGGTATATTTGTATTTTTCATTCTTGATTCTGTAAGTGACCAGAAAATATACAATGACGAAAGCGACGATATACATCAGGCTGTAATAGCGCAGTTGAAAAGAGCCGATACTGAAAAGATACGGTGTTATATGCGCGGGCATTTGCTGCCAGGCGTTGATCAGAGAGTCCATAATTTAAAATTTCCTTTGATCAGTGTTGATGATGAAGATAAAATGATCATGAAGTTATAACTAATAACTTTCGCCTTTGAGCGCGGCGATGTAAAGTTCCGCGCCGTATATCGCGTTAGCGCCGTCCCCCGCGGCGGTGATGACCTGACGGAACTGTTTGGCGCGGCAATCGCCCGCGGCAAATATTCCGGCGGCGGAAGTTTGCATGTTATCATCGGTGATAATATAGCCGACCGCGTCGAGTTTTACCACGCCTTCAAAAAGTTTTGTCTGCGGGATGCGTCCCACAAAGATAAAAACACCTTCGGCGGGTATTTCGCTTGTTTTTCCTGATTCCACATCGGTTAGTTTAACGCCAGTAACCAGATCGCCACCGACGACTTCTGCCAGCGTCGCTTTCCAGATAAATTCAATTTTTTTCTGCGCGGCCGCGCGCTTTTGCAGAATGTCCGCCGCGCGCAGGCGGTCACGCCGGTGAACAACGATAACTTTTTTGGCAAAATGCGTCAGAAAGAGCGCTTCCTGCAAGGCCGTATCGCCGCCGCCAACCACGATCACGTCTTTTTCGCGGTAAAAAGGACCGTCACAGGTAGCGCAGTAGGAAACTCCTTTTCCGGCAAATTCTTCTTCGCCGGGCACGCCCAGTTTACGCCACTCGGCGCCCGTGGCGGCAATGACGCTCAAAGCCCGCAATATTTTATTGCCTAGGCTGATTTCCCAAATGACCGTGTTAGAATTATGTTTTTTGATTGAGGTGACATCCGCGGCCATAGTCTCCAGTCCGAATTTAAGCGCCTGGTTTTTAAAAAGCTGCATCAGGTCAAAACCGTTGATGCCTTCGGGAATGCCCGGATAATTTTCAATTAAATCGGTGATAGTAATTTGGCTAACTGTCGCCGCGCCTTCCACCAGCAGGGTTTTGAGCCCGGCGCGGGCGGCGTAAATTCCTGCCGTGTATCCGGCCGGCCCGCCGCCGATAATTATTATATCGTAATCGTATTCGGGTAACTTTGCTTTAATCATTTAAAATATCCCTAATTTTTTTCTGACTTTAATCAGGAACAGGGGGTTTTGTAAAGCTCAAATTAATTAGTTTAAGCATTTAAAATGTTTAAACTAATTTTTGATGCCAGATGAAAAAATTACCATCACATCATGAGACATTATAATGATAAATATAACTACTGGCTGTTTATAATTCAGGCTGTTTTTAGCTTTGTGGCTTGGATGCTTTTGATGAGTTCCGATATTCTGCTAACATTTCCGGATTGAGACAGTATTTTTTACTTTCTTCCTGGCGCGCGTCGTAAAAGATTGCCGCGGCAAAAATCTTATCCAGTGTAAGTGTTTGTTTCTTGAATTCGGCCATCTGTGTTTTAGGCACCGGTTCTCCGGCGACATTTTTTACCCTGAACGGATTAATCGGCGCTTTGCCCTGCCTCATTTCGTAATGCAGGTGCGGCCCGGTGGCGAGCCCCGTCGCGCCCACATAGCCGATTAAATCTCCTTGTTTCACATTTTTTCCCATGTGGATTCCTTTAGCAAAGCGAGATAGATGACCGTAATAAGTTTGATAGCCGTTGCGGTGCGAGATGATAATAAGTTTTCCGTAAGCGCCTTTACGGCCGGCAAAAGTAATTTTTCCATCGCCGACAGTGCTGACGGGGGTTCCCGTTGGCGCGGTGTAGTCGATTCCATGATGTGGGCGATAAATTTTCAAAACAGGGTGGAATCTGCTTTTGCTGAAATGAGAACTTATTCGCCTGAAACTCAGCGGGGCTTTCAAAAAAGCTTTGCGCAGGGAATTTCCCGCTGCGTCGTAATAATTGGGTTTATCGCCGTGTTCGAAAAGAAAAGCTCGGTACGCCTGATTGTTATTGATAAATTCCACCGCTAATATTTTACCGTATTTTTTAAAATCCCCGTTAAGATATAATCCTTCTGTGATAATCCGAAAGGTATCTCCTGTGCGCAGGTCGGTGTTAAAATCAATATCCCAGGCCAGAATGTCCGCCACCTGCAGGGCGAGCAGGTAGTTTTCTCTTTCTGTACCCACAGCGGAAATTAAATTGTCTTCAATAGTTCCGCTGACGGTAAGAATTCGTGTTTCGTAAGGAATATCGTATTTGCGCGCCTGAAATTGATTTTCCACCCGCTCGATTTTTAAAATCGTATCGTCGTCAATTCCATACGTAAATGAATTTATGAAATTTTGCTCATCAAGAACAATGCTATAAGCTTTACCCGGACGCAATGCCTTTAGCGGGTGAATACTGGCTGCCGCGCTTTTCATGGCGAAAAGATCTTCCGTCCGTAATCCGTGATCTAAAAAAATAGAAAAAAGCGTGTCGCCCTGTTCGATAGTACTGTTGATGGATTTGAAAGAAGGTATTTGTTCAGCAGGCGGTGTTTTATCTTTGAAAAGATTTATCAGGGGCTGGTGCAGGGAAAAAGAAGCGATCAAGACAACAAAAATTGCCAGCAAGAATATTTTTTTGTTCTTGGGCATTCTTTTTCTGTTCAAATCGTTATTCCCCTTATGCTAAAAATACAAATTCAAGTAATTGTACTTACTGTAAAAAATTATGTCAAGATAAAAACGCCGCGCTTGCATTTTTAACCCAATCTTGCTATCGGAACTTATGTAAGAATTTATAGTACCGGTGCCATATTATGAACACCTATTTCCTGATCATCTTTATTTTTGCGCTGTCGATAATGGTGGTGGTAAGCTTTTTATATGTGATGTGGCGCGTGCGCAGAGACGAGCTAAAGCTAATCAATATCATCCATAGTTCGCCCATTCCCACTTTTGTAATCTCCAAAGATCACGAGGTAATGTATTGGAATAAGGCTCTGCAGTTATTGAGTAATATCACGCCGCGGCAGATTGTGGGCACCGACCAGCACTGGAAAATTTTTTACAAGGCAAAGCGCCCTTGCCTGGCGGATTTGATTTTGGATAAGAAAATTGACAAGATCCCGGATTTTTATTCGGGACAGTGGGCGAAATCAAGGTTGCTTGATGAAGCTTATGAAGTAACGGAATTTTTCCCCGATATTGGCGAGAAGGGTAAATGGTTTCGCATTACTTCGGCAGCGATGAGAGATTCCGGCGGCGATATTTTTGGGGCGATGGAGACGCTCGAAGATATTACCGAACAAAAAATCGCGGAAGAAGAACTTTTACACAGAAGCAAGGTGGAATCTCTGGGCATGTTTGCCGACGGCGTGGCTAAAGATTTCGATAGTTTGCTTAGCGCCATTTTGCGCAACGTTTTCTTGGCCAAAATATCCGCCACGGATGAAGATAAAATTGTGGAAGACGGGCTGGCTGTCGCAGAACGCGCCGGCCTGCAGGCAAAAGAACTGGCGCACAGGCTTATTACTTTCGCGCAAGGGGGGTATCCCGTCCTCAAAGCTGAGAACCTTGAACCGCTGTTAAGGGAAGCGGTAAAAAATGTTTTCAGTGATTCATCCGTTAAGTGTAGCGTATCTATTGCCAAAGACTTGTGGCCCGCGGAAGTTGATGCGATGCAAATCAGGCAGGTAATAGAAAATTTATTGATTAATGCCAAAGAGGCATTAAAAAACAGCGGTATAGTGGAGCTTATTGCCGAAAATACGATAACCGGAACAAATATTCGAGCGCTGGGGCAGGGGAATTGTATACGCATAACTATTAAAGATAACGGCATTGGCATTCCGAGAGAAAATCTTTCCCGGATATTCGATCCTTATTTCACAACTAAAGAAAAGAAGGGACTGGGTGGCATTGGCCTGGGTCTGGCCATCAGCGACTCCATTATTCAAAATCACAAGGGTTTGATTACCGTGGAATCTATCGTTAATTCCGGCACAACATTCTCGATTTATCTGGCTGCTGCGGCCAAAAATTCCACAACGTAAATTAAATAAGCGAGAGGTTTGCAGTGCCCTTTTTTCGCCATTCCGGCCTAGCATTTGCTAGGTTTTACTCCAGCAGGAACCTAGGGAAACTCTTGAAAATACGGGATACTGGCCTACGACGGTATGACATGGATAGCGGATTAAGCAAATGTTTCCAGGCCAGCTGCGTATTTTAAACTGAACTAACACTTTTTCTCGGCGCACAATTTTTTTCTGTATTGCGCTTGTTGGGACTGGAATTCGTAATATTCCGCCAGCTTGGCCAGCGCAAATACCGCCTGCGGCAGAGAGCTGTAGGCGGGAACGCCCGCGTCACAAAGAA
>DHGA01000019.1:0-4797 GCA_002402545.1 Syntrophaceae bacterium UBA4810 | reverse complement strand
GCGCCGTTGTCGAAATTATAAAGCCATTCGATATGCAGAGAGAAAACAAACATGTCTATGTAGCCGTGTGAGAGAATTTCCAGTGTTTTTCCCAGTGGCTCGAGTTCAGTAAAGAGTACATGCGCGTCGATGGGGTTGCGAATCATGTTGCCCGCCGGCGGGATATATTCGCGCAGTTTCTGCGTCACTTCCTCGGGCAGGGAAACGAGATCAAGTCCGGCTTGCGCGCAGCTATCCGCTGCCGCCACGCCGATGCCGCCGCCGGTGCCGATGACCGCCACGCGGCGTCCCTCGGATCTGCCGGAATAAATAAATGCCGCCGCGACATTCGCCATTTCTTCCAGCGAACTCACCCGCACCGCGCCGCTTTGTTTGAAAACGGCGTTCCATATTTTTTCGCCGCCGGCCATGGAGCCGGTGTGCGATGATACCGCCCTCGCACCGGATTCCGTAAGCCCTGCCTTTAGAATAATTACCGGTTTTTTCCGGTTGATTTTGGTAACAAGCTCAAGCAGCTTCCGGCCATTTTTAACGCCTTCCAGATACATAGTGATAAGTTTTGTCTCTTCATCGTGAGAGAGGTATTCCAGAAAATCCGTGCTGTCTATCGTCAGCGCGTTGCCGTAACTGATTACTTTGCTGAAATAAAGCCCGAAACGCGTGCTGGTGTAATTGGTGAAGTCTTGCGCGTGTCCGCCGCTTTGAGTGATGAAAGAAACCGGGCCGCTTTTTTCCGGCGGGGCAATCCAGGTTACAATGCGCGATTTAGGAACGTAAAAACCCATACAGTTAGGGCCGATGACATTGAGTTTTCCTTCCTGCGCTATTTTTTCAATTTCTGCCTGAAGAGTTAAGCCTTCTTCCTCACCCGTTTCTTTGAAACCGGAAGAAAATATATGCACAGTTTTGCTGCCGGAGGCGGCACAGTCTCTGAGCGCGTCGGGCACAAAAGGCGCCGGCACGGAAACCACGACTAAGTCGACAGGTTTTTTAACAGATACCAGAGAAGGATACGCCTTGAGGCCGTCAATCTCCTGGGCTTTCGGATTGATGGGATAAAGTTTCCCCGGAAAGCCGAAATCTTTGATGCAGCCGAACATGCCGCGAAAACCCCTGGCGCGCGGGCGCATGGCGCCGATGACAGCGATGCTTTTTGCGTGCGTTGCCCGATCAAGCGCCGCGTTTAGTTCTTTTATTTCCTGCGGCGTTCTTTCGCGGAAGCGTTTTTCGGCGGCGGCTTCATTGTTTTTATCCAGCACCACCAGGGCGTCCACGGCGGTCACCCGTCCGTCGGGAGAAATAAGCAGTGGATTGATATCAACTTCTTTAATATCCCAGCGTTCGGCGCCCAATCTGGATAAACCTAGCAATGTTTTTATAAGCTGTTCTTTTTGGGCGGGTGCTTCTCCGCGAAATCCGCCCAAGAGTTTGCGCGCTAGAATTTCATTGAGCATGGAGAGCGCCTGCATTTTATCAAAAGGCGCGATACGGAAAACCACGTCCTGGAGCGCTTCGGTGAAAACGCCGCCCAGGCCGAACATCACCACTGGCCCGAACTGCTCATCTTGAAAAAGCCCCGCGACAAATTCCCGCCTGCCCTGTAATTGCGGCTGCAGTAAAAATCCTTCCAGATCCGCTCCCGCGGATTTCTGGATATTCAGACAGGCGCTTTTCACATCTTCTGCGGAGGATAGATTTAATTTGACTAGACCTCGTTCAGTTTTATGCGTTAGCTTGGCACCGAGGCCCTTGAGCACTACGGGAAAGCCGAAAGTCTGCGCTACGGCTGCCGCTTCTTCCGGCGTGCGAGCGACGGCTTCTTTCACCACCGGCACTCCGTAAGTTTTGAGTAATTCTTTTGATTGCGCTTCAGTTAATGCTACCGCACGCTCACTAGTGTCCTTGATGACTGTACTTGCTGCTTCCATCTGATACTACTTTTCATCCGTCCTTTCCGCCCTCCGCCGCCTGAAACAAACATTTAAATTAACTGGATATTCCATGAAACAGCTATGATTGCAAATACTTATATTATTCATATACACAAAATAACGCAGCGAAAGCAAGAACTATTATTTTATGACTAAAAGTCACGGAAATTATTTTTAAATACTTTGAATAAGTAAATAATGATATATAACGCTAAAAGAAATAAGGCGAAAGCGAGATTTCAGGAATGATGAAAGGTTCGGTAAAAAAATATTTACGCGCCCAGGCGCATCATCTAAAGCCGCTGGTAATCATCGGAGCTAAAGGCGTAACTGACGGGCTTATCGCTTCGATTGATTTGGCTTTGCAAGACCATGAACTGATAAAAGTGAAATTCGGCGAATTCAAGGAAGCCAAAAAAGAAATCTCCGCCCAAATCGCACAGGCGACAAAAAGCGAGTTTGTCGGCCTCATTGGCCACATCGCCATTTTCTACCGCCAGCACCCTGAACCGGAAAAAAGAAAGATAAATATGCTATAAACTTATAAGTGAGTTTGGAAAACTAAATAACCTTCGATAAAATCATTGCGTAATAAACGCAATACTAAAACCGACAACAAACAACGGCACGTCACTTTTTGTGACCAAGATTTAATTGACATATAAGCGTGGCCATCCTATTTTCATTTATGTTGGAAGAAAGTTCTAATTAAATGTCACAGTTGGATGCTGACAATTATTCTTTGCGCAGATTTTTATGCTCCCCAGCAGGACTTCATGTCGGGATTATTTTTCTTTTTGTTCTCTCGCGATTCTTTTACTACAAGGTAGCAGATGTCCAATTTGATAGCACGACTCTTTTTTACTATTGGCAGTTCTTGGATGTTAAACTTTTAAAATACGAGCTTTTGCGAAGCGTATGGTATTTGCATCAGCAACCACCACTCTTCAATCTTTTTCTGGGGATTATTTTGCAGGCATTTCCACAGGAGTATACCAGCGCCTTTCAGTTCATTTATCTTTTGATGGGACTTTTTTTTGCGATTTCACTGTTTCAGCTTATGCTCCACATGGAAGTCAACAAGTGGGTCGCCTTAGGATTGACGTCGATTCACACGATTTCACCGACCACCGTTATTTATGAGCACTGGCTTTTTTATACTTATCCTGTGGCTTTTTTGCTCGCTTTGATGGCTCTTTTTCTGTATCGTTTCGTAAAAGGCAAACGCCTATTTGACGGTTTTATTTTTTTTATCCTTTTTGCAACCACAATTTTGACCCGCCAGCTATTTCCAATGTTTTTGTTTTGTATCGCAGTTGTAATTTTGTTTTGGGCAATTAAGAATAATAGAAAAACTGTCATCAGGGCTGCTATTCTTCCTTGCTGTCTGCTTTTTGTTTTCGGGATCAAACAGTATATTCTTTTTGGCGATTTTGGAGCCAGCTCCATTTATTTGGGCCAGAATTTGGCAAAGCGAGTTTTGCATGAGATTCCAGACGACAAATATCTCCACGATAAGCTCAAGGCCTCGGCTGATCTACCCGATTGGTTTTTTATTAAATCATTTCAACCGATTTCAACATACGCCCCTTTACTCAAGCTTCCGCCGCCTACCGGAATCAAGGCGCTTGATGATGAGTGGAAAACGGGCCAATTTATAAATTTTAATCATCTGGCTTATCTTGAACTATCTGAAGGTTACCTCAGTGGTTTTATCCGAATTACTCTTCAACACCCGGAATACTATTTAAAGAGTTTTTGGCGGCCATTTAGATATTTTTACCCGGCAGGGGAGGAGAGGCTCAGTCAGCACCTGAACCATTCTGAAACAATCAAATCTATAACAAGAATTTACAAGCTCTTTTGCTGTGGGCAGATTCGTGATGGAGAAACCGGGTGGCTCCTAGTCATAGGTTTTCCGTTTCTTTTTCTGTTTGGGATTCTTAGAATTTGTTTTTTACTGCGTAAAAGGTCGCCATCACAGTTGCCGCAACTGCTGACTCTTATATTTATAGTGGGGATGATAATTGTTTTGACAGCCAGTACGACTTTGGTCAGTCTTGGAGATTTTAATCGTTACCGCTTTAAGATTGATGCCCTGTACTTGACTTTATTGGGAGTTTCTTTGACAAAAATCGGAACGCTATTATTCGAAAAACAATTGTCAGAATACAAATCACGCTTACTGTGATTCTGAACCAACTGGAAGTAATAGGGGAAATATTTGGGCCGGTTTTACTAAATATAAGCTAATCAAAATAAAATTCGGCGAATTCAAGGAAGCCAAAAAAGAAATCTCCGCCCAAATCGCACAGGCGACAAAAAGCGAGATTGTCGGCCTTATAGGCAATATCGCTATCCTCTACCGACAGCACCCGGAACCGGAAAAAGAAAAATAAAAATTCCTTAGGGAAAAGCAAGTTTTGATTTTGTAAATATTTGTTTATAAAAAACATGTGACTTGAGAGGCAATCATGAAGGTTGTGCTCATTTCTATGCCGGATGTTGTCCCTATATTAATGCACGAGACGGCTGTTCATATCGCGAACCACGGAATTGCCTGTGTGGGCGGTAATATCGATGAAAAGCATCAGGTGTATTTGATTGATCTTGTCCGGAAACGGGCATCGATCAGAAAATACCTGACAAAAATTTTGACGGAAATCAGGCCGGATATTGTCGGCCTTTCAGCTATGACCTGGCAATATCACACCTGTGTTTGGTTGATCCGTCTTATCAGGGAAATCCTGCCCGGTGTTAAGATAGCTTTGGGAGGCTACCACGCGACCTTATCCGCTGAAGAGATTTCAGTTACGCCTGAAGCCGAGTTTGTTGATTTCATTGTCCGCGGCGAGGGAGAGATAAC
>DHGA01000087.1:599-18125 GCA_002402545.1 Syntrophaceae bacterium UBA4810 | reverse complement strand
TCTACCGCTGAGCTAACGGCCCACTTATATATTATTTTTGGACGTGCCCTATTAACAGCAACTCCGGTGAGTGTCAAGGAGAAACTGACACGATTTCAATAAGAAAAAGAGCCTGCGGAAAAATTCTGTCCTGCCTGCCGCACGCTACCTTCTAGAAACTAAAGCACCCTTACCGCCACAACGCCATCGATTGTCTGGATTTTCTTAACGAGGCCTTCGCCAACATCGCCTTCCAGATCAATGATGTTGTAGGCCAGATTGCCTTTGCTCTTGTTGATCATATTCGCGACGTTGAGCTTATTTTCCGCCAGCATGCCCGTGATCTTCTCAATCATCCCCGGCATATTCTGGTTGGTAATGGTGACTCTTTTTTTGCCGTTTCTGTCGAGATTGCATTCCGGGAAGTTAACCGAATTTTTGATGTTCCCGTTTTCCAGAAAATCCATTAACTGCAAAGCGGCCATGATGGCGCAGTTTTCCTCGGATTCTTCGGTGGAAGCTCCCAGGTGCGGAATACCGATAACTTTTTCAGTTTTAATAACTTCTTCATCCGGAAAGTCGGTTACATAGCATTTCACAATACCATCAGCAATTGCCTTTTTCAGAGAAGCGGTATCCACAAGGCCGCCCCTGGCGAAGTTCAAGAGCACCACGCCTTTTTTCATAATCGCGAATTTGCCGGAATTAATGAAACCTTTGGTATCCTTATTTTGAGGTACATGCAGCGTGATATAGTCAGATTCCGCCAGAAGTCGATCCAGGTTCGGAGCCTTCTTGATGGTACGGGAAAGCTTCCATGCCGCCTCGATTGACAAAAACGGATCGAATCCCCAGACTTCCATACCCAGGGAATCAGCGGCGTTGGCCACCATGGTGCCGATAGCGCCTAAGCCCACTACTCCCAGAGTCTTACCCTGGATTTCGGTGCCAACAAATTTTGATTTTCCTTTTTCGATCAGGTCGGGAACCTTATCGCCTTCGCCCACAAGACCCTTGGTCCAGAAAATACCATCGGCGGCATTGCGCGCCGCCATGATCATTCCTAATACAACCAGTTCTTTTACGCCGTTCGCGTTCGCTCCCGGAGTATTAAAAACAACAATGCCTTTTTCGGAACATTTGTCGATGGGTATATTGTTGACGCCGGCGCCGGCGCGGGCGATAGCTTTCACGCTTGTGGGCAGGGTCAGGTCTTTCATTTCCTTGCTTCTTACCATGACTCCGTCGGGATCCGGCATGTCAGCGCGATACTCATATTTATCGGTAAAAACGCTTAAACCTTTTTCCGAAATTTTGTTCAACAAATCAATCCGATACATAAAAAAGCCTCCTGTTTCTTTCCGCTAATTTTTTATTAGAGAGTATTGCGATAAATCGAATACTTACTTTGCTTAAGCTTGCGGTTAAAACAAATTGTCCTTATTGGTTTTATAAAAACTTTTAGTTTCGCGCCGTGAAGTATAAGGTGAGCGCCTACGCGTGTCAAGGAAATCTTGGCCATAAAACATGGCCGCGCGCTGCCGATTTTTACCTGTTATCAAGCATGTTTACAGGCGGGAGGTTGCTGCACGGCAGGGATTGCCTCCAAAAAAAGCAACCCCTGTATTTTGGTAATGTTTAGTTAGCTTGGGCAAGTGTTCAAAAAAAATGAGGCAACTCTAATCGCAGAAAGGGTCTTTCAGCAATATTGTCTCCTCGCGGCCGGAGCCTACGGAAACAAGAGAAATCCTCGCTTGAGCCAATTCTTCAAGCCGGTTTAAATATTTGCGCGCGTTTATGGGCAGTTCGTCCATTTTGCGCGCGGGACTAATATCTTCTTTCCAGCCTGAAAATTCTTCATACACAGGCTGGCACCCAGAGAGAACCCGGATATCCGCCGGTACAGTATGCGTGTAATCGCCCGCCGGTGTTTTATAGCCGACACAGATTTTTATTTTATCGAGGCCCGTCATGACATCGAGTTTGGTAATCGCCAGGTCGGTAACACCGGATATTCTTATTGCCTGCCGCACCAGCACAATATCCAGCCAGCCGCAGCGACGTTTTCTTCCGGTGGTGGCGCCGAATTCCTGCCCGACTTTCTGCATGTGTTCCCCNNGCTTTGCAGATACCCACAACTTTATTTATGGCGTTGGCACCGATGCCGCTGCCGCAGGAGGCGTTGCCCGCCGCGGTGTTGGAAGAAGTGACATAGGGATATGTTCCGTAATCGATATCCAGCTGCGAACCCTGCGCGCCTTCAAAAAGTATTTTCTTTCCGTTTTTGTTTTCTCTATCAAGAACAAATGACGTATCGGCGACATAAGGTTTTAGTTTTTCGGCAAGCCCCAGATACTCGGCGGCAATTTCATTTTCATCCAAAGGCTTTTGCCCGAATAATCCTTTGAGCAAAAAGTTTTTTTCTTCCAGCGCGTGGTGAAGTTTTTCCCGGAATGACTGTTCATCATAAAGATCGATCAGGCGGATTCCCGTGCGCGCGGCTTTGTCTTCATAAGCCGGGCCTATTCCTCTGCCTGTTGTGCCGATTTTTTTTCCGGAATTATGGGCTTCCCTCGCCTGGTCGATGCTGCGATGATAGGGCATAATTAAATGAGCTCTTTCGCTCACCATTAGCTTTGTGTTTTGCGGAAAAAGATCGCCTTTGCGTAGCTGCTCTATTTCCTCCAGCAACACAGACGGATCGACAACAACTCCGTTACCGATAATACATATTTTGTTTTCATGTAAAATTCCCGAAGGAATTAAATGCAAAATGGTTTTTCTTCCGCCCACAACCAGCGTGTGCCCGGCATTATTTCCTCCCTGAAAACGGGCAATTACATCCGCCTGCTCAGCGTAAATATCGACGACTTTACCCTTGCCCTCATCACCCCACTGAGTGCCTATAACCGCAACATTAGCCATTAGTATATACTTTCCTGCATTTTAATAGGTGCTGAAAATTACGTTTAGTAATTTCCCTAATTTATCTAAAATATCCGAACCGGAATTAAAGGGCTTTGACCTTTTCGTTAAAAACTTTTTCCAGCTCCGTCAGCGCGTTTTTAATATCCGCTTCTTCAATTGTCGGCCCGCACCAGAAACGATAGCCGGCGGGAGCGTCCTTATAAGAATTAATGTCATGCGCGACATTCTTTTTGCTTAAATCCGACGCGATGCTCTTTAAGAATTTACTTTTCGCGTCCGCGTCCAGCGCCGCGACTTTCGGATGCGTAACCGAAAGACAAACGGAGGTGTTGGAACGGACTTTGGGGTCATCAGCCAGAAATTCAATCCAGTCGGTTTTGGCCACCCAGTCTTCCACAACTTTTAAATTGGCGCGGCTTCTTTTGAACAGCCCATCAAGGCCGATTTTCCCCGCCCAGCTAAGCGCGTCTAAATAATCTTCCACGCAGATCATGGAAGGCGTGTTGATGACATCGCCGTCGAAAATGGCTTTGTTGACTTTGTCGCCCTTCTTCAAACGGAAAATCTTCGGCATCGGCCAGGGCGGCGTGTAAGATTCCAGGCGCGCTACGGCTTTCGGGCTCAAAATCATCATGCCGTGCGCGGCTTCGCCACCCAGACATTTCTGCCATGAGAATGTCAAAACATCAATTTTGCTCCAATCAATTTCATTGGCAAACGCGTAACTGGTCGCGTCACACAAAGACAGGCCTTCGCGGTTGGCGGGAATCCAGTTCCAGTCGGGAATGCACACGCCGCTGGTGGTGCCGTTGGCCACAAAAACCACATCCGTTTTCCAGTCCACTTTAGCCAGATCAGGAATTTTCCCGTAATCGGCTTTAATAATTGCTGGGTTGAGTTTTAGTTGTTTGTTAACGTCCGTCGCCCAGCCTTCGGAAAAACTTTCCCAGACCAAAACGGTGACCGGCTTGGGGCCCAAAAGTGACCACATGGCGCATTCAAAAGCGCCGGTATCAGAAGCCGGCAGAATTCCCACAAGGTAATCTGACGGAATTTTCAAGATACTTCTTGTTTCGTTAATGGCTTTGATAAGTCTTTCTTTTCCCAGTGCGGAACGGTGCGAGCGACCAACCGGCGCACCTTTCAAAACATCAATATTCCACGCTGGCCTTTTGCTACAGGGGCCTGAACTAAAATTTGGGTTTTGCATACTCAACATCCTTTAAATAAATTTAAAAACAATTATACATATCAGCAATGAAATTTTTACTCAAGGAAATTCAAAAACCCCAGTGTTTATTGTTTTTGTAAATAAAATCATGGAATTAATGATCTGTCACGCTTAGCTATTAAGACGCCGGCAAAAATCATCAACGTGGTAAATAAATTTAAAATCCTGAAAAATTATCAAGCCTAGATGATGCTTCTAAGCGCTTTTTCAATTTCCGGATACCGGAATTTAAAACCGGCATTCACAAGTTTTTGCGGAAGGACGCGCTGCCCTTTAAGCAAAACGGATCCGAATTCACCCAGAATAAGTTTGATCATAAATCCGGGAGCGGGCAGAAAAGACGGCCGGCTTAATACTTTGCCCAAAGCCTTGCCTAAATCTTTATTGGGCACCGGATTAGGGGAACAGACATTAACCGCCCCGGATATTTCTTTGTGCGCCAGAAGAAAAATAAACGCTTCGGCGAGATCCTCCATATGCACCCAGGAAAACCACTGCCTGCCGCTGCCCAGTGGCCCGCCCAGAAAATATTTAAAAAGCGGAATCATCTGGCCCAGCGCTCCGCCATTTTTACCCAGCACAATGCCGAAACGGGTAATTACGACGCGCGCTTTTTTATCCGCGGCGCGCAGGGCTTCCTGTTCCCAATCAAAAGCCAACCGCGCCAGAAAATCATCACCGGCCATAGACGATTCAATTAACTCTTCATCTTCATGAAATCCGTAATAACCCACGGCAGACGTGCTAAAAAATGTAATACCACTCGCGTCGTCAGGTAGCGCTTCCACCACATTGCGCGTTGTATCCATGCGGCTATCCCGCAGAATCTTTTTTTGCGCGGGTGTCCAGCGGCTGAAAATGGAAGCGCCGGCCAGATTTATAATCACGTTATGTTTGCCGACGGATTCCTGCCATGGCCCTTTTATTGTCGGATTGCCGGCGATATAGGAAACTTTCGGCAATCTTGTTTCGGAGCTATCCGGATTAGGAGTAAGAATAGAAACATCATGGCCTTCTTTAATCAATCTTCCGGCCAGATAAGTGCCGACAAACCCCGTGCCGCCCGTAATAAAAACTTTCATTTTTATCTCCTCCGGATAAATTACAATTTTTTACTGTTCATCCCCGATTAACGGAAGCACTTTGTCCAGCTTAAAATAAACCAGATATTTGGGGCCGGTTTTATATTTACCTTCCACCTCTTTATATTTTCTACGACGGATTTCTTCAATCAGCGGGCTGTCTTTTTCTTCGCGGATTTTTGTCAGATATAAGCGCTTGCCTTCATATTTATCGGTTTCTTTAAAAAGATAAACAGCATGGGGGTTTACCTGCAAATTGGCATGAGTCAGTTTTTCCGCCGCTATAAAAGCCACTGTTTCTTCGTCAAAAAAATGCGGCCGGCCGTAGATAGCGGCGTTAACCTTCCCGCTTTTATCCGCGGTGGCCAAAACACCTACGCCTTTAGCCTGTTCAAAATATTCATCAATTTTCATTGTCTTTTCCTCTCTTTTTAAATTGTTTATCATAAAATATGGGCATTTACCCGACCTTTGTAAAGAGATGATAAAATGACGATTTTTATATTGTTTATAATGTTTTCCGCTTTTATTAATGTTGACATATATGGAAAAAATATGTTGTTCTCCATTTTCGGCGAAGGAGAGATATAAGTGGTAAAAAAAGCCAAAACCAGTTTTTTCTGTCAGCACTGCGGCTATATGTCGCCCAAATGGCTGGGCAAGTGCCCTTCCTGCGAGGGATGGAACTGTTTTGCCGAAGAGCTGGTTACCCAAGAGGCTTCCGGCAGCCGCGCCGAGATAAACTTCGGCGGCAAGCCCCTGCCTATTGAAGAAATACCCACAGAAGAAGGCAAGCGCCTGACTACGGGACTTGCAGAGATCGACCGTGTTTTAGGCGGAGGCGTTGTCGGCGGCTCTGCGGTTTTAATCGGCGGAGAGCCGGGCATCGGCAAATCCACGTTGATGCTGCAGATGATGCATAACCTTGCGCAAAACGGCACAAAAGTACTTTATGTTTCCGGCGAAGAATCAGCCAGCCAGATTAAAATGCGCGGCCAGCGGGTCGGCGCGGCGTCTAAAAACCTGCTGGTGCTTGTGGAAGTATCGCTGGAGAAAATTCTGGAGCAGATAAAAAATATTTCTCCCGCGATTGTCGTGATTGATTCCATTCAAACTCTTTATTCTTCGGATCTGATGTCCGCGCCGGGCAGCGTAGGCCAGGTGCGTGAAGCGTCTTCCAGGCTTATTTTGTTTGCCAAAAAATTCGGCATTCCGGTTTTTCTGGTCGGCCATGTCACCAAAGACGGCTCCATCGCCGGACCAAAAGTTTTGGAGCACATGGTGGACACGGTTCTTTATTTCGAAGGAGATTCAGGTCACGCCTATAGAATTGTGCGCGGGATTAAAAACCGTTTCGGTCCGGCCAATGAAATCGGCGTTTTTGAAATGCAGGAAAAGGGGTTAAAAGAAGTTCCCAACCCTTCGTCTTTCTTTTTGGCGGAAAGGCCACAAAATGTTTCCGGTTCAGTTGTCGTTCCCAGCCTGGAAGGCACCCGGCCGATTCTGGTGGAAATTCAGGCGCTGGTTTCCGCCACTAATCTGGGAATGCCGCGACGCACAGCCATCGGCGTGGATCATAATCGCGTGTCACTTTTGGTGGCAGTCCTCGATAAAATTTGCGGCCTGCATCTCGGCGCGTCTGATATTTTCATCAACGTCGCCGGCGGCATAAAACTTTCCGAACCGGCGGTGGATTTAGGCGTCGTTGCCGCGATGGCCTC
This sequence comes from Syntrophaceae bacterium UBA4810, assembly GCA_002402545.1. Classification (GTDB taxonomy): domain Bacteria; phylum Desulfobacterota; class Syntrophia; order Syntrophales; family Smithellaceae; genus UBA4810. Next base: position 11,184 of record DHGA01000087.1, on the reverse strand, counting down.
AAGCTTTTTGGATAAGCCAATTGACGCGCGCACCGTTATTTTGGGAGAAGTGGGGCTAACCGGCGAAATACGCGCCGTTTCTCAAATGGAAACAAGGGTAAAAGAAGCGGCGCGCCTGGGATTTGAGTATTGCATAGCACCCAAAACCTCATCCGCGCAGGCAATTAAAGTGGCAAAAATGAAAGTGATAACCGTCAGCTCGCTTCAACAGATGCTGGAAAATTTATTTTAATTTCACAGGGCGCATCGGAAAATATTTTTTAGAAAATCCACCTAAGTGTTGACATTATCAAAAAAATGTTTAAGTTAGCGGCGCTATTCAGCAATTATGAATAAAAACATAAAAAAGCAGGAAAGGAGAAAAAAGCATGAATATCAGACCTTTACAAGATAGAATTATTGTAAAACGTTTGGCAGAAGAGCAAAAAACCAAGGGAGGCATCATCATCCCGGACACCGCCAAGGAAAAACCCATTGAAGGAAAAGTAGTAGCCGTGGGCAAAGGCAAAGTGGCCGATGACGGTAAGCTTATTAAACCGGAAGTAAAAGTCGGCGACAAAATTCTTTTCAGCAAATACGGCGGCACCGAAGTTAAAATCGACGGTGACGAGTATTTGATCATGCGGGAAGACGACATTTTAGGAATCATTGAAAAATAAGAATAATTAAGGAGGAATATATAAAATGGGAGCAAAAATACTTCTTTACGATGAAGAGGCGAGGAAAGCGATCCTCAAAGGGGTAAACACCCTGGCCGACGCTGTAAAGGTAACTCTCGGCCCCAAAGGCCGCAATGTAATTATCGATAAAAGCTTCGGTTCACCCACCGTGACTAAAGACGGCGTAACCGTGGCCAAAGAAATCGAACTGGAAGACAAATTTGAAAACATGGGCGCGCAGATGGTCAAAGAAGTCGCCAGCAAAACCAGCGATGTCGCCGGCGACGGAACAACCACAGCCACTTTGCTCGCGCAGGCGATTTACCGCGAAGGTGTCAAAGCCGTAGCCGCGGGCTCTAACCCGATGGATATCAAAAGAGGCATCGACAAGTCCGTGGAAACGGTAGTCAAAGAACTCAGCAAAATGAGCAAGCCCACCAAAGATCAGAAAGAAATCGCTCAGGTCGGAACAATCTCCGCCAACAACGATGAAACAATAGGAAGCATCATTGCCGAAGCCATGGGCAAAGTCGGGAAAGAAGGCGTCATCACCGTGGAAGAAGCCAAAGGCCTGGAGACGGAACTGGAAATCGTCGAAGGTATGCAGTTTGACCGCGGTTATCTCTCTCCTTACTTTGTAACCAACGCGGACAAAATGCTGGTTAACCTTGAAGACGTGTTAATTTTAATCTATGAAAAGAAAATCAGCGGCATGAAAGACCTGCTTCCGATTCTGGAACAGATCGCCAAGATGGGCAAGCCCCTCCTCATTATTTCTGAAGACGTGGAAGGTGAAGCGCTGGCTACATTGGTTGTCAACAAAATCCGCGGCACACTGCATGTGGCCGCTGTTAAAGCGCCCGGTTTCGGCGACCGCCGTAAAGCCATGCTGGAAGACATTGCCATCCTCACCGGCGGCAAGATGATTTCTGAAGACATGGGCTACAAACTGGAAAACGTTAAAATGGAAGACCTCGGCCGCGCCAAGAAAATCATCATCGACAAAGATAATACCACTATCGTGGACGGCGCCGGCAAGAGATCCGAGCTGGAAGGTCGCGTGAAACAGATCCGCGCTCAGATTGAAGAAACCACTTCTGATTACGATAAAGAAAAACTTCAGGAAAGACTGGCCAAACTGGTCGGCGGTGTCGCCGTAATTAAAGTCGGCGCGGCAACCGAATCCGAAATGAAAGAAAAGAAAGCCCGCGTAGAAGACGCTCTGCATGCAACCCGCGCCGCGGTGGAAGAAGGAATTGTTCCCGGCGGCGGAGTCGCTTACCTGCGCGCACTGCCTGCTCTGGGCAAACTTTCCCTTGACGGCGATGAACAGATCGGCGTGAATATCGTCAAAAAGGCGATTGAAGAGCCGATTAAAATGATTGCCGCCAATGCCGGATTTGAAGGCAGCATTGTCGCGGAAAAGGTAAAAGCGAATAAGGAAAAAGGGGCATCTTTTGGATTCAACGCCCGCACGGACACGTATGAAGACATGATCAAAGCCGGCGTAATTGACCCGACCAAAGTCACACGTTTTGCCCTGCAGAACGCGGCCAGCGTGGCTTCGTTATTGTTAACGACACAGTGCATGGTAGCTGACAAACCCGAGGAAAAAGGCGCAGGCGGAATGCCCGGTATGCCTCCCGGAGGCGGATATCCCGGCATGGGAATGTAATTAAGTAGCAATACCACCTTGTCATTGCGAGAAGCATCGCAACGTTTAAAGCCCCTTGTCCGACCGGCCAAGGGGCTTTTTTATTGTTCAATTGATAACGACTACTTATCCACGGTATTGGGCAGTTATCAGAATTGAAGATTACCTTTTGAAAGTTTTAATTTTCGTCATCATTTCCGTGGTATTTCAGCTAGTTCAAAGAACTTTTTCTTCTCTGCAAGCAATGAACTTCCCCGCCGCAAGCGGCGGGGAATTAAACCCAAAAGTTATTAAATCCAGCTTTACCTTAATAACCAGGAATTACGTATTCCCATACATCTGTCAGGGTTTTCCAGTGGTTTAAACGCGAACTTTCCCCCATGCAGAAAGCCGCTGGCTTCCGCTTAGGGTTAAATACTTTCTGCAAACCGCGGGATGTCCATTTTATGAAAGGAGACTTCAGCTCCTGCCGAAGGGACTCCACTATAAACGCCGTGCGTGCCTCTAGTAATAAGTAGCCAAAGAACAGGACCGTTATCTCTATCTGCGCACTGACTAAGAAACAATTTACTAAAGGGGGCATAGCGCCTTCATGTGTTGATAAATACATTCATTGTCTATTCTTAACGATCAAAGGTTTTGTAATGTTTAGTTGACAGTAATTATTATTTTTCCTATATTTGTATCGAAATTAGCTCTATACGTCGATGCTGAAGGGAATTATATGAGTTTATGAAAGTTGATACGATGCGTAAAATTGATTATTACATTGGCGTTCCTCTATGTTTTTTGGGCTCATTTTTTCAAACAGTACTTAAGCTTTTTAAAAAGCGCTCTAAAAATATACCCAAAAATGTTTTGTTTATAGAATTGTCGGAAATGGGCAGCGCTATTCTTGTTGATCCAGCAATGCGCAAATTGCAGAAAACGGCAGGGGCAAAGCTTCATTTTGCGATTTTCAGAAAAAATAAACCTAGTCTGAATTTGCTGGGAACCATTGAGGATGAAAACATATATGCCATACGCGAAGATCATCTTTTAACTTTTATAACTGATACATTGAAATTCTTTTTTTGGGCCAGAAAAAGAAAAATTGATTCCGTCCTGGATCTCGAACTTTTTTCCCGTTTTACGGCGCTCTTAACCGGATTCAGCGGAGCCGCTAACAAAGTAGGTTTTCATGCGTACTTTAACGAAGGCCTTTATCGAGGAAGTTTTTTAACGCACAAAGTTATCTATAATCCACACATACATATTGCCAAAAATTTTATTTCGTTGGTGAACGCTCTTCTTGCCGACAAAAAAGAAATCCCATATTCAAAAACGTTTGTATCCGATGATGAAATTGTTTTATCTAAGATTAAATATTCAGATTCAGAAAAAAAATTAATTTTAGAAATAGTTCAAGATTGCTATAAAATATTTAAACCAGAAAAGAACAAAATTATTTTAATTAATCCTAACGCCAGCGAACTGCTCATTCAGCGCCGCTGGCCGCAGGCATATTTTGAGCAATTGATAAAAATTATTTTTGCTGAATGCTCAAGCGCTCTTGTTTTGATTACTGGTGACCCCCGTGAACGTCAGGAAGCCGAAATATTAAAAAATAATGTCGATAATGAAAGATGTATAAATTTTGCGGGTAAAGTAACGCTCGCGCAGCTTCCCATATTATATAGCATCTCAGAATTTATGGTGACTAACGATTCAGGTCCCCCGCATTTTGCGGCAGTAACGGATATGCCGACATTTGTTATTTTTGGGCCGGAAACTCCGGCACTTTACGGATCATTGGGGAAAAGCACACCAATTTATGCAGGCTTAGCATGTTCCCCATGCGTCAGCGCATCAAATCATCGCAAAACAGCCTGCCGGGACAATATTTGTTTACAGATTATTAAGCCGGAAAGAGTCTTTGCTGCTATTAAGGGTGAATTAGAGAAAATTAATGCTCAGACGAAATAAAGAAATATTTATAATCATCGGTTTTTTTGCCCTTATTCGCCTTATTGTTGCGCCACATTTTGGTTTGGGCGTTGATGAAGCGCATTATGTTTTGTACGCAAAGTACCTTGACTGGAGTTATCTTGATCACCCTCCCTTGGTCGGTTGGGTGCACGCGATCTTTTTTTATACTTTTGGCACGAATGAATTTCTGGCTAGGCTACCCGCGATACTGATATTTGCCGCTACTTCATATTGTGCTTATTTATTTATGCTGCACATATCAAAATCAGTACGCCTTTCGTGGTTGACTGTTTTAGCGCTGAATTGTTCTTTTATGTTTAATGTTTTAGGGCTCATGCTTCTGCCCGATTCGTTATTGTTGCTTTTTGTTTTCCTTCTTATTTTTATTGCGGAAAAAATTAACTATGAAAAAAGATTTATTGATTTCATTTATCTGGGGATTTTGCTTGGGTTTATGGGATTGGCAAAATATACTGCCATATTACTGGTACCGCCGCTTATAGCTTATTTTCTGCTTAATAAAAGATACGATATAGTATTTTCGAAAGAAATGGCAGTTGCCGCGTTAATAGCTTTAGTTTTGGTTACACCGGTGATTGTATGGAACATTGAACATGATTTTTCTAGTTTCCGCTATCAGGGAGCACGAGTATTTGGCTCTTTTACGAAAAGCTTGAAATATTTTACTGTGTCTCTTGCCGCGCAGTTCGGAACCTATAGCCCATTACTGTTTTTAGCAGCTCTTTACGGATTTATTAAATTTATGAGATCACGAGAAGATTATCTAAGATTATCTGTTTTATTCGGGGGAACGATAATCGGGTTTTTTCTTTTAACATCTTTTTCCCAAAGAGCGCTTCCTCACTGGCCGGCAATATTTTATTTACTTTTTATTCCGTTAGGATGCTATGCACTGTTAATATCTAAGAAAAAATGGAGAAATAATTATTTTTATTTTGCCGTTGGATTAAGTTTATTGTTGCTGTTGTTGGCATACACAGAACTAATTGGAAAATTTATCAAATATCCAGACTATAAATCTCCGTTTAGGGATATTTATGGCTTTCAGGAAATTAGTAAAAAAGCAGATGCAATATTGAAAAATGATGAAAATAATTCTGAAAAAGCAATTGCTGTGACCAACTGGACGATGGGCAGCAGAACAATATATTACACTATCCCCTATGATAATAAAGTGTTTGTGATTGATTCCCGAAAAGATCAATTTGATATATGGGAAAAAAAACTGCCTATGGGGATGGACCTATTAATAATAAATACTCATTTTAATAAGTTAGATGCCTTAAAGCGTCTTAGCTGCGAAAGAGTGGAAAACGCGGAAGAACTGGAAATAGAATTAAATGGTTCAAAAGTCGACGTAGTCAAATATGTCTGGTGCAGAAATTATGGGGGATTCAGTATTGAATAAAAAGGCAGTAATATTATTTGCCATATTATTTTGGTTGATGATAATAATTATTTCTTATTTTCATTGGGATATAGCCATTGCCTACTATTGCAAAAAAGAATTGAGTGGCACGGTGCGTGATATCGCGCAAATTATAACCGTATGGGGTGATGCTAAATGGTATTATGGATTATTAATTATTGCCTTTATAATTGTTTATTTTATAATGAAAAACAAATTATTCACCAGGCGAGTTATTTATATTCTTTTTTCGTTGATTACGACGGGTATTGTTAATACGGCAATTAAATGGCTTGCCGGAAGGCACAGGCCTAAAAATTTATTTAATCATGATCTTTATGGATTTAGTTTTTTTGGCGTAGGTTATGAGTTGACCTCATTTCCATCAGGCCATACATCGGTAGTATTTTGCATTGCCACGGCTATCAGCATGTTATTTCCGCGTTTATGCATTCCTGTATTTATTACGGCTTTAATAATAGGCATGAGCAGAGTAATAATAACATCTCATTTTTTAGGCGACGTCATCGGCGGGGCGGGTGTGGGTATTATAGCTGCAGTCGTCGTGAAATATTATTTTAATCAAAAAAAGATTGTTCTACGGGAAAATGATGGAAAATGAAGCAGCTATTTATTTAAACTCTAGTCTAAGTTATTTAATAAAACAGCTCTTGTTTATGGTTAAATTAAGACAAACACTCTCTTGTATGTCAAAGAATTTTGACCACAAAATATGGAGGGAATAGCGCTTATTACAGATTGAAGTGTTGATAGACAGGAAAAATTAGAAAAATAATATTGCAGGAAGAAAAAAATATATTCGCTTTTTACCTCCGTACACAGGGAGTGCGTATTTCCATCCGTCTTTCGGGAAATTCCAGCGACTTGAAACCGAAATTATTGCAAAGACCGTGGGCATCCATGGTAATTAACACCCACTGGTAAACATCTTTCAATATTGGATGACGCAAAACAAAATCAATCATCGCCCGCCCGATACCCTGCCCGCGGAAATTTTCATCAACATAAACATCAAGAAGATAGGCAAAGCGGGTTTTATCTGAAATCATACGCGAGTAACCGATTTGTAGTTTGTCAGGCGTGAACGCTCCGAAAACAAGAGCTGAATTATACGCGCCCTGCTTTACTTCTTCAATACCAATACCCTTGCTCCAATAAGCATCCTTGAGCATTTCGGTCACACGGGCAAAATCCATCCGTCCCACATCGTCGATGATTTTATGCTTTGGGTATGAATTCATTGCTTAAATAATGGTTAATTAAATGCGTGGAATCTGTGCCGCTAATCAACGTCTGGTTTCATGAAAAAATATTTTCCCCATTTTTTTCTTTTTTCAATCCCCTGTAAAGCATATATCCGAAAAAGATAACACCACAGACAAGAAAGACTATCGAAATGTCCGTGTAATATTCTTCAAGCAGTTCCTTCTGCGTGTAAAGAAAATAACCTAGTAAAACAAGGATAATATTCCAAAGGCCTGAGCCCAGCGCGGTGAAAAGCAAAAACTGTTTGAAATCCATTTTGGCAAATCCTGCCGGCAGCGAAATCAATTGTCTTATCGCCGGGATCAACCGCCCGATAAAAGTGGAGCTGCGGCCGTATCTAATAAAATAATCTTCTGCCTTTTCCAGAGTATTTTCGGTAATTAGCAGAAAATGGGCGATGCGGGTGTCCGCCAGACGATAAAGAACTTTTCTTCCCAAAAAATACGCGAAAAAATAATTAAAAGTGGCGCCGATGAGCGCGCCGGCCGTGGCGGCAAAAAACACACCGAAAATATTGAGCGAACCCTCTGCGGCTTTATACGCGGCGGGCGGCACAATTATTTCGGAAGGAAAAGGAATAAATGAACTCTCGATACTCATCAATAATACAACGGTGCCGTAATTGATATGTTCCAGATACCAGGAAGTAACGGAAGAAAATATCTCTGCAATCATAAATCCTCAATCAAAAATATATTATAAAATCAAATTTCAGAAGCTCTGTTTGTTGCATGTTGCGCATTACCATATAGCGCTTCGCTTCTATATTGTAATTTATCCGCATATTCAACTGATTTTGGAAACAATCTTTTTTTAAAAAAAGAAGCCGGTTTCGCACAAAGCCTTGTGCGAAACCGGCTGAGATCAATGTAATATTAGTTTGCCTTTATCGGTAAGTCAACTTTTTCAGCGCTTCGATGCGGTCATCCAGAGGCGGATGGCTCATAAACAAAAGTTTCAGCCCGTGCTTGGAAGGCTTGCCGTTGATACCAAAAGCGGATATCTGATCCGGCAGGGGCTGAGCAACACCCGCTTTTAACTTTTCCAGCGCCGCGATCATACTGGGCGTTCCGGCAAGCTTGGCGCCGCCTGCATCCGCCTTATATTCTCTCTGCCTGCTGAACCACAAAACAATGATGCTAGCCAGGATACCGAAGACAATCTGCGCGATTATTGTCGTTAGGAAAAAGCCGAGGCCATGCCCTCTTTCGTTTTTAAGAATAACTCTGTCCACAAAATGCCCGGCCACGCGGGAAAAGAAAATCACAAATGTATTAACCACGCCCTGAATCAGAGTAAGCGTGATCATATCGCCGTTGGCGACATGGCTTATTTCATGGCCTAAAACCGCTTCCACCTCTTGCTGGTTCATCGCGCGCAGAAGACCGGAACTTACGGCAACCAGGGCTTTATTTTTGTTCATGCCGGTAGCAAAGGCATTGGGCGCAGCCGAATCAAAAATCGCCACTTCCGGCATGCCGATACCCGCCATTGACGCCTGCTTTTTTACCGTATCCACCAGCCAGATTTCCGTGGAACTTCTGGGGCTGGTGATTACTTTCGCTCCCGTCAGTCGCTTGGCCATCCATTTGGATATCATCAGGGAAATCAGCGCGCCGCCCATACCGAAAACCGCGGCAAAAATCAGCAGATTATACATGTTCAAGTTAGTGCCGCTTTCATCGAGGATGCGGTCTACCCCCAAAAGGCGTAAAACGATGCTGAGAATAAAAATCACAGCAATATTAGTTAAAAGAAACAGCATAATTCTTTTCATTTTTATACAAACCCTCCCAAGTCAATTAACATTTTTAATTTTTTTGAAAAAACCAATTTTTTATTTATATATATCGCGCCCCGGAAAGTCAAGTCTGGGTGAGCCGCCTTCATTCGGAAGACAACAGCAACAAATTTGTCAAGAAATTATTGAGGTTAAGTGTTATAGACTTTACTTGAAAGTGCAATAATTGTGTGATAGTGCACTGCCACGAAAAAAACGTATAATTTTCGCGGTCTGACCGCTATTTTTTTGCAGCACAAGGAGCAATAAATGGATTACAAGAAAAGCCTGAATCTTCCCCAAACGGATTTTCCGATGAAAGCGAATCTGGCGCAGCGCGAGCCGGAAATGCTTAAAACCTGGGAAGAAACAGGAATTTATAAAATGATTCGCAAAAATCTTGGTGGCGCCAAACCTTTTATTCTGCACGATGGCCCGCCGTATGCCAACGGCAGCATTCACCTGGGAACGGCGCTCAATAAGATTTTAAAAGACATCGTCATTAAAGCTAAAAACATGACCGGTTTCGACGGTGTTTACGTGCCGGGCTGGGATTGCCACGGCCTGCCTATCGAACATCAGGTGGATAAGGAACTGGGATCCAAAAAATTGACCATGTCGCAGACGGACAAACGCCGCGCCTGCCGTGTCTACGCTGAAAAATACGTCAGCATTCAGCGCGATCAGTTTAAAAGACTCGGAGTTTTCGGAGAATGGGAAAATCCTTATCTGACCATGGCCTATCCTTACGAGGCGGCGACCATCGCCGAATTCGGCAAGCTCTATCTCAACGGCAGCGTTTATAAAGGCAAAAAGCCGGTTTACTGGTGCGCGTCGTGCAAAACGGCGCTGGCGGAAGCGGAAGTCGAATACGCGGATCATCAAACTCCGTCCATCTATGTAAAATTCTCCGTGACCTCCGATATCGCCAAGGTTCTGCCGAAACTGGCCGGGCAGAAAGTTAACTTCGTCATCTGGACAACAACTCCCTGGACAATTCCCGCCAATCTGGCCATCGCGCTGAAAGATGATTTCATTTACTCCGCGGTGAAAATTGACGGCGAAGTGCTGATTGTTGCCAAAGACATGCTTGATTATTGTCTGGATGCTTTCGGTTATAAAAATAAAAATTATGAAATTATGGATGAATTCAAAGGCGCCTTGGTGGAAGGGCAAAAATGCGTTCACCCGCTGGTGAAAAGATACAGCGTTTTGATTCTGGCGCCTTTTGTCACGCTGGAAGCGGGCACCGGCTGCGTGCACATCGCTCCCGGCCACGGCCAGGAAGACTATGAAATCGGCTTGAAATACGGCCTGGAAAATTACGCGCCCGTGGATGACGCGGGAAAGTTTACGGAAGATGTCGAGCATTTCGCCGGCCAGTTTGTCTTCGACGCCAATGACAATGTCATCAAAAAACTGAAAGAAGTGGGCGCGCTCCTGGGGCATTTACCTATGCAGCATTCTTATCCGCACTGCTGGCGCTGCAAACAGCCCATTATTTTCCGCTCGACCGAACAGTGGTTTATCTCGATGGAGAAAAATAATCTACGCAAAAAGGCGCTCGCCGCCATCAATGAAGTTCAGTGGATTCCCGCCTGGGGACGTGACCGCATTTATGGCATGGTGGAAAATCGCCCCGACTGGTGCATCTCGCGCCAGCGCGTGTGGGGCGTGCCGATCGCGCTGTTCGTGCACCGCAGCAGCGGCGAGCTGCACCCGCGCACGCCGGAGTTGATCGAAGCGGTCGCCCAGCGCATCGAACAGCGCGGCATCGAGGCCTGGTTCGATCTGGACCCGGCCGAGCT
>DHGA01000087.1:0-562 GCA_002402545.1 Syntrophaceae bacterium UBA4810 | reverse complement strand
CGCCCGGAGCTTGGCTTTCCGGCCGAGCTGTACCTCGAAGGCTCCGACCAGCATCGCGGCTGGTTCCATTCCTCGCTGCTGACCTCGGTCGCGCTGCACGGCCACGCGCCGTACCGCGGCGTGCTCACGCACGGCTTCACCGTCGATGCCGGCGGCAAGAAGATGTCCAAGTCCGCCGGCAATGTGATCGCGCCGCAGAAGGTCATCAGCCAGCTCGGCGCCGACGTGCTGCGGCTGTGGGTGGCATCCACCGACTACAGCGCCGAGATGACCATCTCGGACGAGATCCTGGCCCGCAGCGCCGACGCCTACCGGCGCCTGCGCAACACCGCCCGCTTCCTGCTGGCCAATCTGGTGGACTTCGACCCGGCCCGGCACGCCGTCCCGCCGCAGGACCTGGTGGCGCTGGACCGCTGGCTGCTGCGCCGGGCGGCGGCGCTCGACGCCCAGGTGCGCGACGCCTACAGCGCCTTCCAGTTCCACGAGATCAGCCAGAAGGTGCACCATTTCTGCGCGGTGGACCTGGGCGCGTTTTACCTGGACATCATCAAGGACCGCCAGT
>DHGA01000016.1 GCA_002402545.1 Syntrophaceae bacterium UBA4810 | reverse complement strand
GGAGAGATGTCCGAGCGGCTGAAGGAGCACGACTGGAAATCGTGTGTATGCCCCCAAAGGTGTACCGCGGGTTCAAATCCCGCTCTCTCCGCCATTTTATTTTTTCTCACATATTTAAACAAGCTTTTTTCAATCAGGAGACACAGGATATTTATGTCAATGTGGGATAACTTTGTCCTTCTGGAAACAGAAAAAAAGGACAAAGATAATTACCGAAATATTTTGTTTGTCAATCCTATTGATATTATTGTTGCCTCCCATGAAGATGATTTACAAAATTGTCTTCATAAAGTTGAAAAGGCGCTGGCCAATAATTATTTCGTAGCTGGCTTTATTTCGTATGAGACCGGATATCTTCTGGAAGAGGCTCTTCATTCTTGCTTCCCTAAATCAAAAGCGCCGTTACTGTGGTTTGGCGTATATGATGCGCCGCATGTAAATAATCAACCGTTTCTTTCCAATTTTAAAAGCCCTTATTATCTATCGGCGCCTTCTTTGTCTGTAAAATATAGTCAATATAAATCTGATATTGAAAAGATTAAGTATCTTATCAGCTGGGGGAAAACATATCAGATAAACTACACATTGAAGTATGGCTTTAACTTTTACGGAGATATAGTTAGTTTTTACAGCGCGCTAAAGAAAAATCAGAAGGTGCAGTATTCCGCCCTGATTGGGCACAAAAACAAATTTATATTATCCCTTTCTCCAGAACTATTTTTCAGAATTAAAAATAAAAAAATCACGGTCAAGCCCATGAAGGGCACGGCAACAGCCGACACACCATCCAACTGGCTTGCCCATGACGAAAAAAACCTGAGCGAAAACGTGATGATTGTCGATCTGCTCAGAAACGATTTGGGGAGAATCTGCATACCCGGAACAATTAAGGTAGATGAACTATATGCCGTCGAAACCTACAAAACAATATCGCAGATGACTTCTACGGTGTCCGGTATGCTCAGGCCGAATATATCTGCCACTGAAATTATAAAAAATATCTTTCCCTGCGGTTCGGTCACCGGCGCTCCTAAAATACAAAGCATGAAAATTATAAGGTCACTGGAAAACACGCCCCGCGGTGTTTACACAGGCGCGATAGGATATTTTTCGCCGCAAGGAGAAGCAGTGTTTAATGTGGCCATAAGAACCATAGAGCTTGAAAAGAAAAACAATAATAAATATTCAGGGCAGATGGGCGTGGGCAGCGGCATCGTTTATGATTCGCAGGCAAGAAAGGAATATCATGAATGCCGGATGAAAAACATGTTTTTGAAAAAATCCATGCCAAAGCTGGGGCTCATTGAAACCATGTTGTGCGCCGATGGTAAGATACGCCATATTAATATGCATCTTCTTCGATTGAAAAATTCGTCACGATATTTTTTAATCCCGTGCGATACTATGAAACTTAAAACAGAATTAAAGCGTTATGCCAGAAAATTCAAAGGAAAAATACGCTTACGGCTTGTTTTGCGCTCCGACGGCCGGATAAAAATCGAACATCAGCAATTGCCTTCCGGCCCCACGGCTGTCCGCCATATAGGTTTTTCCAAGTATGCGATAAAATCGGGCAATCCATTTTTATTTCATAAAACGACATTTCGTCAATTATATGACCGCGAATATGCCAGGTATTCTTCCCGCGGTTATTATGACGTGATATTCTGCAATGAAAAAAAACAAATTACCGAGGGGACAATATCAAATATCTTCTTGCGAACTAAGGGGAAGTATTACACGCCGCCTCTTTCCTGCGGTCTACTCAATGGTATTCAAAGACAGATTTTTTTAAAAAAAATCAAAGCAAAAGAAAAAGTTCTGTATTTTTCTGATCTGCAAAAAGCGGATGAAATTATTTTAACTAACTCTATCCGTGGGGCAAAACAGGTATATCTGCGAGATAATTGTTGATATTGCGTTTAAAGTAAATTTATTAATCACAGAATCGTCTATTTTTCTTTGCCACAGATAAAATTATGTGCTATACGGCTGCCTCAATAAATTCCGAACTAAAACGCGCCCATGGCTCAGCTGGATAGAGCGCCAGACTACGAATCTGGATGTCGGAGGTTCGAATCCTCCTGGGCGCGCCAGAAAAAAGGAGCAGTAAAAAGACTGCTCTTTTTTTATTTCGGGCTGTCATTTAATAATTTTTTTACATGCGTCACTGGAGCGCGAACAATAAGATGCAGGCGAAAAAGAAGACGTGCATGACGGGAAAATGAAGCGCACAGCCCTTTCATAGAGCAGATAATCCCATGCCCAGTTAATGAGCACCATTATACGGTTGCGAAAACCGATGAGATTAAAAAGATGAATGACCAGCCATATAACCCAGGCAAAGAATCCCTGAAAGGTTCTCTTGCCAATCGCCACTCCCGCCGCCTTGCGCCCGATGGTAATCATTGAACCGCGATCATGATAGCGGAAAGGTTCCAGCGGCTGTCTGGCTATTTGTCTTAAAATATTCTGCGCGGCAGCAACACCTGATTGCATGGCCACCTGGGCGACCATCGGCAAAGCGCGGTTATCGTCGCTGATGGCGGCTAAGTCGCCGATTACATAAACATCGGGATACTCTTCCGTTTGCAGCGTTGCACGGACGGCAATCCGCCCATTCCTGCCTGTTTTTATATCTGATAATTGAGCCAGTGGTTCTCCCCGGACACCGGCCGTCCAAACAACAGTCGCCGATAATATCTCGATTTGATCCTGCAAGATCACCTTGGAAAGCGTCACTTCCTGTACTTTGGTGTTGAGCCGTACTTGAACACCCATCTCCGCAAGCCTGCGCAATGTATAGTCGCGCACGGATTGAGGCATATTTGCCGCTAATTTATCCGCGGCTTCCAAGAGAATGATTTGTACATCCTGTAATTTGATATTACGGTAATCTTTAATCAGTGGCCCGTGGATTAGTTCGGCCAGCGCTCCTGCATATTCAATGCCTGTGGCGCCGCCTCCGACGATGACGAAAGTCATAAGTTCGCGGCGTCTTGTTTCCTCCTTCTCGTGAGCGGCCGCCTCAAAGCAGCAAATGATATGATTCTTCAGAGCGATTGCCTGCTCAAGGGTTTTTAAAAAAAATGCGTTTTCTTCAACTCCTTTGATATCAAAAGTCTCCGTCACGCTTCCCGCGGCCATGATTAGATAATCATAGTGAATAATCCCGCCGTCTGTTTTAATTATCTTTTTTTGATAATCTATTTTTTGCGCATAAGAGAGAATAAAGTCAGCATTTTTTTGTTTGCGAAAAATACTTCTTATCGGGTATGCGATTTGTTCCGCCTCCAGCTCCGCCGCCGCAACCTGATAAAGAAGGGCAAGAAAGGTGTGGTAATTATTTTTGTCAATAATGGTAACATCAATGTTTTTTCCCGCGAATGCGCGGGCGGCCCATAATCCGCCAAATCCGGCGCCGATAATGACCACATGGGCATTTTTACTTTGAGCGGCACTATTATTGTTATTAATTTTCATTGTTAAGGACAGCAATCATTTATTTTACAGACCATTATATTAACTGGATAGAAGAATATCCGATCAAATTTTAAAGTTAATTTTTTGCCAATATTTTTTTAAGGTGTCAGCCCGCGTTTCTTTAATTCCATGCGCACATCGATGCGTCTTTCTCTTAATTCTGTGGCTGTGTAACCCGTGCCCCCGCTGGAAACTCCCACGCCTCCTCCTGTGTGACGGCCAAAGCCTCCAATGCCTATCCCTACCTGTGGACCGGATTGTTTTTCCTGGCTTTCGATTTCATCGTTCAGGCGATAATAATAACGCAATAGATCATCATTTGTCATTTTTTGATAACTTTCCGCCAATAATTGCTTGGTGTTGTCAGCGGTACATGCCAACAATAAAAAAACAGCGGTAATGACAAGCACCAGCGAAACAAATAATTGTTTTGATTTCATATTTTGTTCCTCCCAGAATATGGTCGATTTTTATTTTTCAGCAAACCTAAAATTTAAAGATATTATATACTCGTTTAGATATTTGTCTATATGGATTTTGCAAATTAAAAAGCCCCCTTAAAGCGTTAGCTTTAAGGGGGCTCATATTTTGAGCAGATCATGTTTTGGTGTTGCTTGCTTGTATGTTCTCTTTTCGTTTTGGCTTTCCTGGGAAAACCTCGTAAGTAATTGTTCCTAGCTCACAATCGTTTTAACAGTTTCAATCACCGGATTGGTGAAAAGAGCCATCAAAACAGTGTAAAGAGCGAAAACACCAACTGCCTCAGCAGTATACATCTGCTCGAATTTACGTTTTAAAGAAACAACAANNCGCCGACTACTAAACAACCAAACTGGAAATAGGGGAAAGCACCTGTACCTGCTGCCGCGTATTCGGCAAAAGCAAAAGTTCCGGTCAGCATAACCACTGCCGCTGCTACTAAGATTGTTCCTAATGTTTTTTTCATGATCTGAATCCTCCTTCTGATCTTATTTGCCCTTAGATAATGGAAAGATCATGCCAAAATGATGAAAAAATAATAATAAATTATAATACGTTGATAATATTAAATAAATAAGTGAACTGTCGGTCATAAAAAAACAAAAATACCCCTTTTCAGCAACGTTTCTTAAATGAAACATGCAAGGGTTGAATGAAATGTGCAAGCTGTTGATGTAGGCAAAATCGAAATTCGCGTTGACAAACAGATAATCAAAACGCTACTTATTGGCGAAATAATGGATCTTATTAAAGGCGATCAAAAGAAAAATATAAATATTATGAGCGCTGAAGAGAGCCGGGAAAAACTTCATAAAATATCAACCGATAAAAAAAATGATCATATCTTTGTCCGTTTATCGGGAAGTTTCAGCTTGTATAACTTAAAAGAATTTTCCACCGATATTTACGCGCTGGCAGGCGCGGGAAAATTAAGACAAATCGATATTGATTTTTCGGATATTTATTATTTAGACAGCGCCGCGGCTCTGTCATTAATGCAAATACAAAAATATTTTAACGATAAGAACATTAAATGTTTATTTGTTGATTTAACCGGCGAAGCAAAACGGATATTCAGCGTTATCAATGAACAGGCTTTGACGAAAAAGCCTCTAAAACCAAAAGCCACGCCCGATTCTTTTATTGCGCAAATAGGGGACGCTTCTGTCAATATCGCGCGAGATTTTATCGAGGTTGTTGAATTTGTCGGTGAATTGTTAGTTGCTCTTTTTTACACTATCTTACATCCTCGGACACTGCGGGTTAAAGACGTTCTTTTTTACATGAAGCGCGCCGGAGTAGATGGGCTGCCGATTGTCGGACTAATCAGCGTACTTATTGGTTTAATCATCGCGTTTATGTCCTTTTTGCAGTTAAAGCAGGTGGGTGCTAATATCTATGTTCCATCTCTGGTAAGTTTCGCGATGGTAAAGGAATTAGGGCCGATCATGACGGCGATTTTGGTAGCCGGACGCTCCGGGTCAGCTTTCGCCGCGGAAATCGGAACGATGGTGGTAAATGAGGAAGTTGACGCTTTGAAAATTATGGGGTTTGACCCCATCCGATTTCTTGCCGTGCCCAAAGTACTGGCGATGATTATGGTTGTTCCGATATTAACCATATATTCGGATTTTTTCGGTGTTTTGGGAGGGATGATTGTTGGGGTCACGGGACTTGATTTGACGGTAAATACGTATCTTACGCAATCACTGAAAACTATTAAGGTCTTNNTGCCAAAGAGGGTTCAAAGTCCGTTCCGGCGCTCAGGATGTGGGAAAATATACCACATCCGCTGTCGTATCCGCGATTTTTCTTATTGTGGTGGCGGATTCTATTTTTGCCGTAACATTATATTATCTGAGATAGGGGTATAGATTTGCCTGCTCAAAAAAATGAACCGCTTATTGTGGTGAAAAACCTTTCCGCGAGCTTTGGAGATAACATTGTTTTTGAAAATGTTAATTTTCAGGTGAACAAAGGAGAAATACTTGTCGTTGTGGGTGAAAGCGGCTGCGGCAAATCGACTTTGCTGAAAATAATGATCGGTTTGCAAAAACCATCCGCCGGTTCGGTGATTTTCCAGGGGATGGATATTGTCACCGCCCGCGAAGATCAGCTGAATGATTATCGCCAGAATATCGGGGTGCTTTTTCAATCAAGCGCCTTATTCAGTTCAATGAGATTAAAAGAAAATATTGCCTTGCCGCTTCAGGAATATACAAATCTTGATTCCGACATGATAAACATGATTATCAAGATGAAATTAGGCATGGTTAATCTGGCCGGATATGAAAACCACTATCCTTCAGAATTATCCGGCGGCATGAAAAAAAGGGCGGGTATTGCCCGGGCGATGGCACTGGATCCTACGGTGCTGTTTTTTGATGAGCTTTCCGCGGGACTTGATCCTGTTACCGCCGTGGAACTTGACGATCTGATCATTAAAACCAATGAAGCGCTGGGCACGACTATGGTGATTGTCACGCACGAGCTAGAATCTATTTGCAAAATCGCCCACAGAGTAGTAATGTTAGACAAAACCGCCCGTGGCATAATCGCGGAAGGAAAGCCGCAAACGCTAAAAGAAAAATCTACAGATCCCAGGGTACGCAGTTTTTTTCTCAGGCAATTACCCGAGAAAAACCAGCGGAGCAGCGTATATGGCAGGTAGAACTTCAAAATTTTTAATCGGAATCTTTGTTATCACCGGCACTGTCTTGGCCGCTGTTATAATAATCTGGGTTGGCGCCGCCGACGTTTTCAGGAAAGGCTCAATTTACGTCACTTATTTCGATGAATCGGTCCAGGGTTTGCAGGCTGATTCCATTGTCAAGTACCGCGGCGTGGCAGTAGGCAAAGTAAAGAGCATTAAGGTAGCGCCGGATGATCGCTTAATTGAAGTGGTTATGAAGGTAGATTTATCTTCCGATCTTCAAAATCATACAGAAGCGCAACTCAGGACAACGGGTATAACCGGAATCGTATTTATCGAACTCGATCAGGTAAGGCCCGGTGAAAAATCTAGCTCTCCGAGAATTAATTTTCAGAACAGTTATCCTGTTATTCCGTCGCGCCGCTCCGAAATCAGTCGGCTTCTGGCGGACACCAATGAAATAATGAAAAGTATAAAAGCAGTTGATTTTAAAGGTTTATCCGACCAATTAAAAAACACCACGCTGGCCGTGGAAAATTTTATTGATGGGAAACAGACCAACAGCGTTATGTCCAATCTGGAATCCACAACTGCCAACATAGACAAAGCCATGGAGGGTTTGCGTGTTACTATGGAAAACCTTCAGTCATTTTCTGAAAGCATCAACGAAAATCCTTCCGAATTGTTTTTTAAACGGCCGCCCCCACCCAGAAAACCTATGGAGTGACAATTATATAAAATGAATAAGTTAATGATAATCAGTAAAAATAAAATACTATTTCCCGTTGTTGTTTCTTTGTTTTTTTTCTTCGTGGCATGTTCGTCCACGGGAAAACCCGGCTATGAAATTCAATATTATCTGCTGGATTATCCTGCTCCGGTTTTAAAAACACTTCCGCAGCTGAATTCAACAGTTCGTTTTAACCGCTTTACGATAGCCGCGGCGTATAATACCCAAAACATGATTTTTCGCGCTGATAATTACTCGGTTGATTACTTCAGCTATAATCGCTGGGCGGTAAATCCGGCGGACATGGTTGCCGATATTCTGCTGCGCGACATGCAGGCGAGTAAATTTTTCCACGCGGTTTTTTCCCGCTACAGTTCGGTGGGAACAAATTATCTTATTGAGGCAAGTGTCGGAGAGTTCTTTTTACGAATGGAAAGCAATCAAAAAGTCGCTGTCTTGTGCCTTGAGGTGACGCTCAAGGATGCCAAAAGAAGGGAAGTTGACAAAAGAGTTGTTTATCAAAAAAAATACAGACATGAAGAATTGCTGTCAGAGCAAACGCCGCGCGGTTACTCTCAGGCCATGAGCCACGCGCTTAGTAAAGTTTCCGAACAAATAATTGTCGATGTTTATCAGGCGATTAAATCAGCGAGATAATTTGATCTCACGCCGCATAATCAATGGAAGAAATAAAAGTTCAAACTACCAGTAAATCAGAGCTGATTGACCTTACGTCACTTGTTCAGGATCACGTAAACAAGGAAAAAATCAGCAAGGGATTTTGTGTTGTTTTTGTTCCCCACACAACCGCGGGCGTTACGATCAATGAAAATGCCGATCCCGACGTTCCCCGCGATATTCTTGCCTCGCTGGAAATGGCCGTTCCATTTAACGCTAATTACCGGCACGCGGAAGGAAATTCCGCCGCGCATGTAAAAGCAAGCCTTGTCGGTTCCTCGCAGCTGATTCTGATTGAAAATGGCCGTTTGTTATTGGGTACCTGGCAGTCAATATTTTTTTGCGAATTTGACGGCCCACGCACGAGAAAAATTCTGGTATCAGTAATCGCGAATCAGTGATTTGATTTTAACTGTAATTATTTCATGAATAAATAAATTAACCGCGTCTTGTCTTTTTCAAGATATCGAGCATTTGTTTATGGATTAAACCGTTGGAAGCAATCATTCCAACTGATGAAATATTCCAGTTATTGCCCGACATATCCGATATAGATCCTCCCGCTTCCTGAACGATCAGGCTTCCGGCGGCCGTATCCCAGGGTTTTAATTTTAATTCCCAAAAACCGTCAAATCTCCCCGCGGCAATATAAGCCAAATCAAGGGCCGCGGCGCCGGCGCGCCTTATTGCCTGAACTTTGATGGCCATAGCATTGAAATAATCGAGGTTATTTTCCATGCTGTCGCGTATGTCATAAGGAAATCCTGTAGCCAGAAGGCTGCGCGTAAGATTGTTTATTGCCGAAACATTTATTTTGCTGCCGTTTAAAAAAGCGCCGTTATTGCGCATTGCGGTAAACAATTCGTTGCGCATAGGGTCGTAAGTAACTCCTAGGGCCGCACAATCTTCTATTTCCAAAGCAATGGAAACGCAAAAAACAGGAAAGGCATGGGCGTAATTAGTTGTTCCATCTAAAGGGTCTATTATCCAGCGCGCTGACGCGGAACCGGTGATAGAAGGCGATTCCTCTGAAAGTATTCCATGGTCGGGGAAAACACGGATGATTTCACCGATAATTAAATCTTCAGACATCTTATCCGCTTCGGTAACAATATTTATGTCGCCTTTATAGGTGATATCGTGTTTTTGATTAAATTTAGCTTTAAGCAAAAGCCCTGCTTTTTTTGCCAGCTCTTCGGCAAATTTTAATTCCGCGCGCATATAAAAACACTCCTTTTTCGCAGAAAAAACATTAATAAAATATTTGATAAATGGAAAGCTTTAATATTTGCCCCGCATTTACTTTAATAAGGATTGCATGGCGCAAAAATAAATGATAATGATAAATAAAAAAGTTTGAAGATATTTTAAATGACTGCTGATAAAAATATTAACAATGATTTTAATGATTTAAAAACTAAAAGGGAAGCCATGAGGCTTTCGCTTAAAGATGTTTATCAGCAGACCCGCGTAAGTGTTAGCTATCTCCAGGCGATAGAAAATAATGATTTTAACACTCTGCCGGAACCGGCTTACGCGAGAAATTTTATTAAAACCTACGCCCGCGCTATGGGCGTGGAAGAATCATTGATTCTCGCCCGATACGAAGAATATCTCAACTCCCTAAAAATGCTCGATGATATGGAAACCGATGAAAGTGCCGGGACAAAAGGTTTTTTCGCGTCAACATTTACCTATTATAGAAAGATTTTGGGTGTCATTTTTGTTTTATTGGTTATTTTTTCTGTAATGTGGTTGGTTTCCATGCAATATAGTCCATCATCACGTGTGGATGTTGATAGATCCATCATGAGTAAAAATATTAATATCGCTTCGGAAAAACAGGATATCAGCGAAGAGAAAACAAGCGATGAACTTCCCGGTTCAGATACAGCGCAAAAAAACGAGAACGTTGCTGATGGAAAATCCGCTGTGCCGGCTCAAAAAACAGAGCAATCCCAGCATGTATCCGTAGCCGAGAGTTCCGTTAAAAAAGTAACACCATCTCCGTCCGATAATGTTTATGAGGGGTACGATGACAAGGACATCAACAGCCTGGTAATTAAAGCCAATGATGCAACATGGATAAGGATGAAAATTGATCAAAAACCTTCTTTCCAAATTTTGCTGCAGCCGGGAGAAAAAGTCGAATATAAAGCAGCCATTTTTGATATGGATATTGGCAATGCGGGAGGAGTTGAGCTACAATTTAAAGGCAAGAAAATAGAGAATTTGGGCAAGCCAGGAGAGGTAATCCGCTTGCGGTTACCATGAATATAAAAATAAATAATTAAGAGGTAATATTATGTTAGGTCCAATAGGAATTCCGGAATTACTGATCATCTTGGTAATTATCTTGATTATTTTCGGTGTGGGAAAATTGCCGGAAATAGGTTCAGCGATTGGCAAAGGAATTAAAAATTTCAAAAAATCGATGAACGAAAAAGAAATAACTGACGACAGCGAAAAAAAATAAAGACAGATTACAAAACAGTTTCTAACTTAAGAAGCGAGATCACTTCAGAATGAAGGGACTTTCTCCGCTGAATTCAGCGGAGAAAGTCCTCTTTTGTTTATTAAAAAGGCACATCATCCGAGCCCGTAGCAGCTCCGCCTGCCGCCGAATCCGAAGACGAATCTTCCATTGTTTTGCTCTGTCCCTTGGAATCGAGCATTTGCATGTTGGACGCGACAATTTCCGTGGTAAACCGTTTTACACCGTCTTTATCTTCCCAGGAGCGCGTTTGAATACGCCCTTCCACAAACACAAGCTTTCCCTTGACCAGGTAATTGCCGCATATTTCGGCTAATTTGCCGAAAGTTACTATTCTGTGCCATTCAGTTTTTTGGACTTTTTCACCGTTTTTGTCTTTCCACTGTTCATCTGTGGCTAAATTGAAATTCGTGACCATAGTGCCGTCCGGTGTGTAGCGCACCTCGGGATCTTTTCCCAAACGGCCGATCAGCATAGCTTTGTTTATCATTTTTCCCCCTCCATAATGTAAGTCTTGATAAGCATACATAACATGGCGTTACGTGGCAAACTAATTTTGCGAAATTGCGGCTTTTATTGGTGTTTTTCTGGATAATGAAAGCTTGACTATTTGACTAAAAAAATATATTCAATCAAGCTTTGAAAAACGGGGAAATCATGGAAGATAATGAACTTTTAAAGGTTCGTTTAGAAAAAATAGCGGCTCTTAAAGAAGCGGGGATTGATTTATATCCCAACGATATTTTGCCTCAAAATACGACAGCTGAGATATCAGAGAAATACGCCTCGGCCACAAGCGAAAAACTTTCTAAGTTGAGTCAAAGCTTTTCCATTTCCGGGCGATTAATAGCTGTGCGTGATTTTGGCAAGGCGGCCTTTATCAAAATTCAGGACCGTAAAGGCCAGCTTCAGTGCTACATAGCAAAAAATAATTTGAGCCAGCCGGCGTATTTTATTTATAAGAAGCTAGATATCGGCGATATCATTTATGTTTCGGGAAAGCTGTTTCGCACAAAAACCAATGAGTTAACCATTGAAGCTTCGGATTTACGCCTTGCCGCTAAAGCAATTAGGCCACTGCCCGAAAAATGGCACGGACTTACCGATATCGAAACCAGATACCGCCAGCGCCACCTGGATCTGATTGCCAATCCTAAAGTTAAAGATGTTTTCCAGAAACGCAGCCGCATTATTCAGCTAATCCGTGAATTTATGAATAAACATGATTTTTTGGAAGTGGAAACTCCCATGATGCAGCCGAAGGCCGGAGGAGCAATAGCGCGTCCATTTAAAACCCATCACAACGCCCTGGACGCTGATTTTTATCTGCGTATCGCTCCTGAACTTTATTTAAAAAGACTGGTAACCGGCGGCATGGAGCGGGTTTATGAAATTAACAGAAATTTCCGCAACGAAGGCATCTCCACCTTTCACAATCCCGAATTTACCATGATGGAGTTTTATTGGGCTTACGCCACATATGAGAATTTAATGTCTTTTACCGAAGAACTTTTTGCGCATATCGCGACGGATATTTTTGGGGGGCTCAAATTTAATTATCTGGGAACGGAGATCGACCTGACGCCGCCGTGGAAACGTTTATCCGTTAAAGACGCACTGTTGCAGTTGGCGGGCATGAAAGCGGCCGAGCTCATGAATCAAACTGCGGCCCTGGCTTTTGCCCGTAAATCCGGCTGCGACGTTAAAGACACTGATTCGTTGGGTAAAATCTTGATGGCAATTTTTGATGAAGTTGTGGAAAAACAGCTTATTCAGCCTACTTTTATAACTCAATACCCCGTTGCCGTATCTCCTCTGTCTCGCCGCTCGGCCGCTGATAGTGATTATACTGACCGTTTTGAACTCTACATTTACGGTAAAGAAATCGCCAACGCATTTTCAGAACTCAATGATCCCGCCGATCAGCGGGAAAGATTTCTTCAACAATTAAAAGAAAGAGAAACAGGCGATGACGAAGCGCATGAAATGGATGAAGACTACATCAGGACGCTGGAGTACGCCATGCCGCCGACAGCGGGAGAAGGCATCGGTATTGATCGCCTGGTCATGCTTTTTACCGATTCCGCTTCCATTCGCGACGTCATTTTATTTCCTCTGCTCAGGATCAAAGAGCAGTAGGGTTTATTTAGATTACCGAAAAATTGCTTGGTGACAACAGGATAAATTATAATGGGCTACGAATTTTTTATAGGCAAGCGGTATCTTCGCGCCAAGCGTAAACAGGTATTCGTATCAATAATTACCTTTATATCGATTTTCGGCATCTTTTTAGGCGTGGCCGCGCTGATTATCGTTCTGGCCGTGATGAACGGTTTCGAAAGAGATTTGCGCACGAAAATTCTCGGAATCAGGTCCCATATCGAACTGACCGCCGACATTAACGGTTCAATGAAAAATTATGAAGAGGTGCGCAAAACCATTTCCGAGGTGGAAGGGGTTGTCGCCTCCACGCCGTTTATTTTTACCCAGGCGATGATTCGCAGCGGCGGCAGCGTCAGCGGCGTGGTTATCAGGGGTTTGGATACGAAAACCGCTTTTGATGTGATTAATCTGGGAAAAATGAGGGAAGGAGAGATAGAATATCTCGACAATATTCCTCCGCAGATATTAAAACAGGTGCAGCGCCAAGACGCTCATTTGAGCGGTATAGTCATCGGCAGGGAAATGGCCCGGAATCTGGGCATTTTTCTATTGGACACGATTACTATTATTTCCCCCGTGGGAATTTCCACGCCGATGGGCATGATGCCGCGCATGAACAAGTA
>DHGA01000013.1 GCA_002402545.1 Syntrophaceae bacterium UBA4810 | reverse complement strand
AACGAATGATGAAAATATCCGGACACTTACCGGGATCTTTACAGGATAAAATCATAAAATGATGATGTGCGTAATGTAGCGCCGTTCCGGTCAGCTCATCCATCTTCTATGTCTTGTGGCCTAAATCTTCTTGACTTACAAGAAACCGCTAGTGTAGTGTTTCGATAATCAGTTGCCACATGATCCTTGAAAATATAATTTTAAATGCTCATATTCATTAATGTTTATTACGTCGCTCACATGGCAGCATTGTAAAGCCGTTCCTGTAACACTACACTAGACTCATGTTTTCTTTGACATTTAATCACGTTTGCGTTAGTTTCTTTTCCGTCAAACATAATATTTTGCTGTATTGAACATTATCAATCGGTGCCAATGATGTACCACAACAGGCTTAAGCATGCGTTTTTTAACCTTAAGAACTTTCTTCAGATTGACATTAAGACTGATTTTTTTATGCCGTTCGTACCTCAAGTCAAGTCTTGGCAAATCTAGGATGAGGCTATCAAATCATTTTTAGGAGATCATAACATGAAGAATAGGATCGGTATTGCTTTGATTATCGGGCTGGCATGTTTTTTTTCCATTGTCTCGACGGGCGGAGCGGCCATCATAACATCCACGGGAGAAGGGCAGACAAAGGACGATGCCATTCAATCCGCATTGCGACGCGCCGTTGAGCAAGGGGTGGGCGTCCTCATCAAGTCTTCGACCCGAGTGGAAGATTTCCAGGTTATGGAAGATAAAATTTACAGCCACAGCCAAGGATACGTCTCCAAATACGACGTTCTGAGTTCAGCAAAAAAAGGCGGTGAATATACCGTAACAGTTAAGGCGATTGTCGACGAGGTTGTCTTGAAAGAGGATCTCAAGGCGATCGGAGCTTTGAAGACTGAAATGGGGAATCCCCGGATTCTTGTCGCCTTCGGCAACAAGCCATCCAGCAAAGCCTTTTTCAACAGCAAACCGTTTCTCGATGAAATATATAATGGCATCGTTGAGGCGCTCACCGATCAGAAATTCCGCGTTGTGGACAAACAGTCTGCCAATCGGTTTTCTCAACAGATCGCCCATACCCTGGAAATAACGGACGTCAACAAAGCGGCTGCCGTTGGACTTAAGTACCATGCCGAATACACACTATATTACGATGTCGGCGGCAGCATCAAGCAGGGTGAAATCAACACCTCCGTGCAGACCCGGATCAAAGCGCAGTTGATTGATAATACTCGCGCCCAGGTGGTGACAAGCAAGGTCGTGGAAACCGTCGCGCATGGGCAGGACAGGGAAATGGCCATGGAGCAGGCAGCCCGCGACGGCGGCAATAAAGTTGTTGCGCCTATGCTGGAACAACTGCGACAAACCTGGGAAGAAATGTATCAGCGTGGCTCTCTCTACACGGTGGTTGTCGATGGCGTCGACGACGCCGATTTAATCGCCGCCTTCACCGCCAAGCTGGAAAAATTTGCGGCCGTCACGTCCGCCAAAGAAATCGAGTCAGGAGGCGGCAAAGCAACTTTTGAAGCTGAATACAAGGGTAAGCGAGATCAGTTGGATCGCGATGTCCTGCGTGCGGCAAAAGAGCTTAATTGGAAATTAAAGAAGGTGCGCGCGGAAGGCGCAAGAAGCACCTGGAAAAAATATCTTTAAAGACGGAGGTGCAAAACATGATCGCCCGGAGAATTTCAATTCCTGTTCTTCTGATGTTGGTTTGTCTTCTTATCACTTCATCTTTGATGGCCGCGGAAGTGCGTATTTACAAAGAAACGGTTAAAGTGCCGGCGAGTAGCGACGAATATGTGGACTTGCAGGCGGCCAAGCAAAAAGCAAAAGAGCAGGCACTGGCGCACTACATAAAGGATATGTACCCTGGGCAGTCGGAAAAATTGAACCTGGGTGGCAATGACCAATACATTGACGATGTCAAAGTGCTGGAAACCAGTGTGGGCGGTCTTTTTTCCAAAGAAATGACCGCTGTGATAAACGTTGTGATCAACGAGAACGCCGTTACCGGCTATTTAAAACGACAGGGAACCACCACCGGGAAGAACGACGACCGGCGCATTTTTGTGATTCTTATTCCGGGTAAATCAGATTCCGGCAACGCACCGGGCATCCTCGATAAAATCAGAACCGAAGTCAGAAAGAAATTAACCGCAGCAGAATTTACAATTATTGACGACCCCGAGCATACGCGGAAACTGGAATCCCTGACTTCCCGCGATCTCGAATACGATAAACTAGCCGCCAATCTTGACGGAGCGGGCGAATGGCTGATCCTCGCCAAGGTTGACACAAAAATTATAAAAGGTCAGCACGACAAAACCTTCCATACATTGATCACCGGCAAGGCAGTCGCCATATCCAGCCGCGATCTTCTCTGGGAAGGAAATATTGACGGTGAGGCGCACGGTGGTCTGGAAGCAGAGGCTCTGATCGGCCTCACCAAATCCGCAATCAATGGCGGGGTGCGCTTTGCAGATGATGTGCTACACGGGCTGCAGTCAAAGAGCGTAATCGGCGAAAAGCGGGGCGTCCGTTATGAAGTCGTGATGAAACTGGGCGGCAAATATGCGCTGGAGCGGAAAGTTCTCAAAATTCTCAAAGAGGACATTCAGGGTTTAAAAAGCGTCAATCAGAAACAGCGCGGGAAAGGCGATCTGGTGTTTGATGTCTTTTACGCGGGCAAGATCAGCGACCTGGTGGATCTGCTGCTGGATCAATTTGAAAACGATCCGGTTCTTAAAAGACTTAATCCCCAGATTGACGGAAACAAGGTTGTTTTCCGTTAACCGGCGATGCGGATGGCAAAAGGTTGCGATCGCGATGAGAGTAGATGTAGCTGCCTGTGTTAAAAGAAATTTATTTTTTTTCTTGATTGGGGCGTTGATCATAACGTCATGGTCATGCACAGAGATCAAGACAACGATAAAATCGGATACGCCAATAGCCCTGCCAGGCCTGGCAACGGCCACGTCTTTGGTTACGCAAGTCATTACTCCAGCATCTGTGCGTGATACCGTTGATTCTCTGGAATCGGCACTACTCGCAATCCGGCTTTCCAACATGACGCTTTTGCATACGCCGCTGTCTAAAGATTGCCAGTGGCCGGCCGATTTCAGCAAAGCCCCGTCACAAGAAACGCTAGTAAAAATGGGCATATCCGGCGCAGTGATGTCGCAGGGAGGAAGCGCGGCTTTTGAAAGAGACCCCTACACAGGGCTGCCCCGTCCGACATCACCATTTTATTTGCTGTTGAAGGAAAAAGAAACATTGCTCAAAAGAACAAAACGCCCCCGTCGCAATGGGCATAAAAATGCCCTGCGTGCTTTTGGTGTCGTCAGTTTAAACAATAAGGAAGTAGCAGAACTGGAACGGGAGCTCGCATACAGTGAAAAAGGGTATAAGCAATGTGCGGGATTAGTGAGATCGAGTGACAAGACATTTTCTCGGGGCATAAAAGAAGATTATTGTCCATCAGAAGCACGCAAACACACCAAATTGGATCTCATAAAGGAAAACAAAGACGCGCTCAAAGAAGACAGAGACAATGCAAAGAAGAATTATGTGCCACTTGCCAAAAAAGTGAACCGGATATTTTTAGCCAACCTGGATTATCTAGGCGCTGCCTTAACGCAAATCACCGGCGCAATTCTGAAAATGTCTTCGGCCATAAACAACGTGAAAAATGAATTCAGACGATTGCCGCCTCGCGAAGTGGCCATGCTGATAACGCGGATGGAAAACATTAAGCAGATTGCTCCGTATTTTCCCCAATGCATATCCGATAATATTACCATTTATAAAAAATTATACAGCATCCTAAGAGAGGAATACGATGACCTCCTTGATGACGATGAAAAAAAGGCGGCCCAACAGACTTTTGAAAGGATTCTCGCAACCGAAATCGCATATCAAAAAATACATAAACAAATCGCCGCCCTCGACCGCGGCGAGGAAGTGCGTTTCACCGAAGACGAGCAAGCGCTCTGGGAGCGGCTGGCTGCCCTTTATCCTTCGGAACCACACAAAATGGATCAGGACGGGGAAAATATAACCAGAATCGTAGCCATGTCGTTTAAAACGGAAAGGAATTCATACCAAGGAATGGAGGCGAAACCTTGAAAAGATTGATTGTTACACTGGTCATTATTTTAGGATTCATTGCATTAATTGGCTGCGCGGCAAAGCAGGAATTGGTCGTTGAAACCACTGCGGTAAAGACCGATGTTCTGGAACCGGTAATATTTCGATTTGATAAACTGGCGTCCTCCATCAATAAAATCAATCCACGGTTCATGGAAGGCAGCGAAATTGAAGAATTAAAGGCGGACATCAAAAGCCAGGTGGAAGGAACCAAGCGCTTTAAGTACGTTATGGTTTTAGACAAAACCGATTCCACCTCGGAAAAAGAGGGATATTATATTCACCCCGAAGTGTATTACATCAAAATGCAAACCCAAAATACAATCGATCCCAAACGAAAAAGGTATATCGCAACAGGAAGCGCCTGCTTTAAAATCTATCTTGCCGAAAATCCTACCAAAGAATTCGAAATCATCACATCAAAACACAAGTTTGAAAAAATGGGCCAAGTCGTCCGGGAACTTGATCAAAATAAAATGAAGAGAGAACTTCTTCGCGTCATTTTTCTCGATTTAGCCAGCCAACTGGGAGATAAATTTAATCCCAGCTATGTGATGGGCACGATCGAAAAAATATCGGGCAAAACGGTTTATGTCCACATTAAGACGGATCAGCTGCGCGATCTTAAGACCTCACAACAGCAAATTGCCGTCATCGACGACGACAATAAACCACTGGCCACCATTGAACCTGTACGCATGGAAGACGGGAGCATCACCGGCACCTTGTATTCAAAAACAAATGCATCAATCAAAATCGGCATGAAAGTGCGGGCAAGGATTAATGTTCCTAAAAATTGAGTCATATTGACCAGGGCTTACAGTCACGACCTCCGGCAGAGCCGGAGGCTTGATTTTATGAACCGCTCAAAGCGGTCTGATTATGAACCACCTGAAGGTGGTTATTCTTCAAACATATCCAATTGATCAAGACGACGATCTTCCGTCTCCTGTCGCCTGATAT
>DHGA01000042.1 GCA_002402545.1 Syntrophaceae bacterium UBA4810 | reverse complement strand
TATATCGAAGGCTCAGGCAGGATATGCCCGCTGCCGAAGAAGAAATCAAAGCCGCGGAAGAAGAAGGAATTAAAATTGAATACCTAGTCGCGCCGTTGAAAATTGAAGGCAGCAGAGGAAAGGTTAATTCCATAACCTGCCAGCGTATGAAGCTGGGAGATTTTGATTCCAGCGGACGCAAAAGACCGGTTGCCGTTGAAAATTCTGAATTCACGCTGAATGTAGATGCCGTTATCGCCGCCATAGGCCAGGTGCCGGATATGAGCTTTATGGACGCGAAAAGCGGCGTGGAAATCAACAAATGGGATTGCTACAACGTAGGCAATGTCTATAAATCCCGCACCGCCAATCCTAAATTTTTCGCGGGCGGTGACGCCGTTACCGGCCCGGATACAGTCATCGGGGCTATTGCAGCCGGACATCAGGCCGCTGATGATATCGACGCGGCTATCCGTAAGGCAAACAACGAACCAGCTTATGAAAAACCGGCACAGGAAAAAATTGACGTGCCTCTGGTTATTGATGAAGAAACAACAGAAGCACCGCAGGCCCACATGCCGGAAATGAACCCTGAAAAACGTAAAATGAGCTTTTCCGAAGTTGAACTTGGTTTCAACCGCGAAGGAGCTATAAAGGAAGCTTGCCGCTGTCTGCGCTGCGACGCGGAACTTTAATCGAGAATTGAATATACTGAGTTAAGGAGCAGGAAATGGAGAAAAAAAGAATACCTTTAACAATAGACGGGAAAAATGTCGAAGCCAATGCCGGCCAGACTGTTCTGGAATGCGCCAGAGAAAATGGCATTTTTATCCCCACTCTTTGCCATTATGAAAAAACCACAAATGTCGGCGCCTGCCGCGTCTGCGTGGTGGAAGTGGAAAACGCCCGCTCTCTGGTTGCCTCATGCTGTATGCCGGTGACCCCGGGCATGATCGTCCGCACAGATACACCGGCGGTGCGCTCCGCCCAGAAAATGATCGTTGAACTTCTATGGTCATCGGGCGATCATAATTGTCTGACCTGCGAGCAAAATGGCGCCTGCGAACTGCAGAATCTTGTTTACTGGCTGCAGATAGAAAAACCCCGTTTTGAAATAGAACCTCCCGGTTACGCGATTGAAGATAATAATTCCATGATCCAGCGCGACCTGAACAAATGCGTGCTGTGCGGACGCTGCGTGCGCGCCTGTAATGAAATTCAGGTAAATGAAGTGTTGGATTTCTCCATGCGCGGTTCTCACGCCAAAGTAGGCCCCGCTTTTGACGCTGATTATATTAATTCATCCTGCGTTTTCTGCGGCGAGTGTCTTCAGGTTTGTCCCACGGGGGCGATTACTTTCAAGCAGGCAAAATTTGCCGGACGCCCTTGGGAATTACAGAAAACTCGCACCACCTGCACATATTGCGGCGTGGGCTGCCAGATGGATGTTTTTGTTAAAGACAACAAAGTTATTAAAGTATCGGGCAATCGTGAATATGGAAAACCAAATGAAGGTTCTCTTTGCGTAAAGGGACGTTTCGGGATGGATTTCATCCAGCATCCTAGCCGTCTGAAGAAACCTTTAATGAGACGTAATAAGAATGATGAATTAAAGGAAGTTAGCTGGGAAGAAGCAATATCATTTATATCCGATAAACTTTCCGCGATTAAAAAGAAGAATGGCCCGGACAGCATCGCTGGTTTGGCTTCCGCGCGCTGCACCAATGAAGAAAATTATCTTTTTCAGAAATTCATGCGCGCGGTGATCGGCACTAATAATGTCGACCATTGCGCCCGGCTCTGACACTCCGTAACTGTGGCCGGTCTGGCCGCATCATTCGGCAGTGGCGCAATGACTAATTCCATCGAAGAACTGGAATTTACAGATTTGATTTTAGCCACGGGAACTAATACCACGGAAAACCATCCCGTAATCAGCTCTTTTATAAAACGGGGTATCCGCCAGCAGGGTGTAAAGCTGATTGTAATTGATCCGCGGGAAATCGACTTGGTCAAATACGCCGACATCTGGCTTTGCCAGAAACCTGGCACAGATGTTGCTGTATTAAACGGGTTAATGAATGTAATTATTTCCGAAAATCTTTACGCTAAAGATTACGTGGCCGAGCGCACAGAAAATTTTGACGCCCTTAAGGCCGCGGTTTCTAAATACACGCCGGAATACGTGGAGAAAATTTCCGGTGTCCCGGCCAATGATTTGAAAAAGGCGGCGCGTATGTATGCCAAAGCCAAGAGCGCCAGTGTAGTTTATGCTATGGGAATAACTCAACACATTACCGGCACAGACAATGTGAAGTCCATCGCCAATCTGTCCATGCTTTGCGGCAACATCGGTATCGAAGGCGGCGGTGTCAATCCTCTGCGCGGCCAAAACAACGTGCAGGGAGCTTGTGATATGGGTGGCCTTCCCAATGTGTATCCCGCCTATCAGCAGGTGGCATCCGAAGACGCGCACAAAAAATTTGAAGCGGCATGGGGGGCAAAACTCTCCACAAAACCCGGGTTAACGCTGATGGAAATGATGGCCGCGGCGGGGAAAGGCGATATTAAAGCAATCTATATAATGGGTGAAAACCCGCTTCTTTCCGATCCTGATCTCAAACACGTGGAAAAAGAGCTGCGCAATCTCGACTTGCTGATTGTTCAGGACATTTTCCCTACAGAAACAACAAAGCTTGCCGATGTGGTTCTTCCCGCCGCCAGCTTCGCCGAAAAGGAAGGCACTTTCACCAACACGGAGCGGCGCGTCCAGCGCGTCAGGAAAATAATTGACGCACCAGGCGAAGCCAAAGAAGACTGGGAAATTATCAGTGACATCTCCACAAAAATGGGTTATCCGATGAAATATGCCTCAGCAAAAGATATTTTTGACGAGGTCATCAAAGTAACGCCAAGTTACGCGGGTATGACTTATGAGCGCCTGGAAAATGAGGGCATCCAGTGGCCCTGCCCCACCGCTGATCATCCGGGTACTAAATTTTTGCATAAAGATAGATTCTCACGCGGTTTGGGTCTCTTTAGCGCCATTGAATATATTCCGCCCGCGGAATGGCCGGATGAAAAATATCCTCTCTTCTTGTCCACAGGACGGGTCCTGTATCAGTATCACACGGGAACGATGACGCGCCGGGCGGTTGGCCTATCCGAACGTTATCCCGAAAGTTTGGTGGAAATCAATCCTGTCGACGCGGAAAAACTGGGTATCTCGGAAGGTCAATTAGTAAAAGTTACTTCCAGACGCGGTACGATTGAAGCCAGAGCTCAGATTACCCAGAAGAGCACCCCAGGCACAATTTTTATGAATTTCCATTTTGCCGAGGCCGCTGTCAATATTCTGACCAACCCGGCGCTGGATCCCATAGGCAAGATTCCGGAATATAAAGTTTGCGCAGTTAAGCTGGAAGCAGCTTGATGATAGAGGTATTAATTAATTTTAATTTGGAAAGGGGAAAGATTTTTTATGGCAAATGAAAATTTGGAAAGTAAACGATGGGGAATAGCCGCGGCCGCGGTTGTTATTCAGCTTTGTCTGGGCACCGTTTACGCGTGGTCAGTTTTTAAACTTCCTTTAATGAAGATGCATGGATGGGAAGGAAAAGATGTTCAATTAACTTTTATGATTCTCATGGGAATTATCGGTTGCGCTGCTGCTTTTGGCGGCACGCTTGTTGACAAAAAGGGCCCCCGCTTTGTAGCGACAATCGGCGGTATACTTTTTGGTTTGGGAACACTTGTTGCTGGTTACGCCGACCAGATTGGAAACATTGTTCTTCTCTATTTGGGCTTTGGCGTGATCGCGGCTCTGGGTAACGGCTTTGGCTACGTTACGCCGATTGCCACGCTGATTCGCTGGTTCCCGGACAAACGCGGCCTGGTTACAGGCCTTGCGGTTATGGGTTTCGGCGCGGGCGCGTTTTTCATGGGGAAAATTGCTCCGGCAATGATTACTTCCTTCAGCCAGTTCGACGAAACGGGTAAAATGATTGCTTCCGGTGTGGCCAATACCTGGTACATCTGGGGAATTATATTTCTTGTTCTCGTTGTGGGTGCGGCGCAGCTATTTAAAAACCCGCCACAGGGATGGCTGCCTGCCGGTTTTAAACCAGCCGCTTCTACTGTTTCCGCGGCCGATTCCTTTAAGTTCGGCGAAGCTGTAAAAAGGCCTCAGTGGTGGATGCTTTGGGCGATGCTTTGCCTTAACGTTTCCGCGGGCCTTGGTCTGATTTCTCAGCACTCTCCTCTGGCGCAAGACATCTACAAAAAAACAATGGGACTTTTAGGTGATTTGACTCCCGATCAAATAGCTCTCGTTGCTGCCGCCGGCGGTACTGTTGTGGCTATTGCTGCCATTTTCAATGGTTTAGGAAGACTTTTCTGGGCGAAGATTTCTGATAACATCGGACGCAGAATGGTCTTTTTAATCATGTTTGCCACTCAGGCTGTTGTATATGTGCTGGTCGCCATGGGTTATATTTCCAATTACTATCTGTTCATCGTGGTTTCCTGCTATCTGTTGGCCTGCTACGGCGGCGGCTTCGCCACCATGCCCGCTTTTGCCGCGGATGCTTTCGGCCCGGCATACATCGGCAAGGTTTACGGCTTCATGCTGACCGCATGGAGCGTCGCCGGTCTTATCGGACCCTATGTGTTTGAAGTATTCAAACCGCAGGCATTGTTTATCGCGGCGGGGCTTTTGACCTTGGGCTTCTTCATCGCCTTGGTTTATAAAGCACCTAAGGGGAAAAACGCGTAAGATAAATTTAACACAACCTTAATTTATCCATAAAGACCCTCTCGGATTTAAATCCCGAGAGGGTCTTTTTTTGTCAACGCATACAAGATATCTATCACAATTTTAAAAACTTACGGTTTTCATACCTAAATTTCTTGACTTAGATATACCGTTATTCATATACTCCACCTCAATACTTTTTATCGAAATGGAATAATCATATGAATATTTTCAGTATTATTGCCGGGCTCATCGGTGGGCTTGGTCTTTTTATCTATGGCATGTATTTGCTGAGTGACTCGCTTAAAAAATTATCACTCGGTCTGCTCAAATCTCTTTTGGAGAAAATAACTTCTAACAGATTTAAATCCATGCTCGTAGGTGTTTTTGTCACTTCAGTTATTCAAAGCTCCAGTGCCACCTCTGTAATTCTTATCGGATTTTTAAACGCCGGGCTTCTCTCTTTAGCCGGGGCGGTTGCCATTATGATTGGCGCCAATGTCGGCACTACGGTTACCGCTCAATTGATTGCCTTTAAACTGACAACCTTTGCGCCGATATTCATATTCTTTGGCGCTCTCTATTTCTTCTTGGCCAAAAAAGACAAAAATAAAAATAAGGGATTGGCGGTCTTGGGCTTTGGCATGCTTTTCATGGGATTGGCAATGATGAGCATGGCTGTGGCGCCTCTTGCCGAAAACGAATCAGCTAAAAACGCGTTTCTTGCTTTCGGCAAATACCCTCTTCTCGGAATTCTGACAGGCCTTTTGCTTACCATCGCGTGGCAAAGTTCCAGCACGACTACAGGTATGCTTATCGCGTTTGCTTCCGCGGGGCTGATGAACCTCAACTCTTCCATTTATATCATCTTCGGCATGGAAATCGGCACCTGCGTCACCGCGCTTCTGGCCAGTATCGGGGGAAAACTCTCCAGCAAAAGACTTGCCGTGGGTCATACTTTATTTAATGTCACCGGGGTGCTCATTGCCTTAACCATGGCACCTCTTTATTTGAAATACATTCCTATGCTGACTGATAATGTTGCCAGGCAGGTGGCAAATACTCATACTATTTTCAATTTAATCAACGCAATTTTATTTTTGCCTTTCATCCCGCTATTCACAAAATTTTTAACTAAAATCATTCCGGGGAAAGATTACGTTAAGAAAGAGACAAAACATCTGGATAAAAATCTTTTGGCCCTGCCCCATATGGCCATACGTGCTGTAATAAAAGAATTAGTAGTTATGCTGGAAACCTGTACGGAGATGCTAAAAAAATCCAGGGAATGCACCGTTGCTTACAGACATAAACTGCGAAACGAAGTATCTATCGATGAAGAAGCCGTGGATGAAATGCAAAAAAATATTACTGAATACATTGTTGAAATCACCAGAAAAGAATTACCGGAAAAACAATCCCGTCTTATCCCGGCAATCCTCCACAGCGTTAACGATCTGGAAAAAGTCGGTGACTATTGCGAAAGCATCGTTATTCTTGCCCAACGGGCGTTTGAAAACGACTTAATTTTTTCCGAGCAGGCACGCATCGAACTGGATAAGCTTTTCGATAAAACAGAAGCAGTGATGAAGCAGACAAAAAAAGCCCTCCAATACGACGACCACGACGCGGCCAACATTACTTTGAATATCGAAAAGGAATTGGATCAGTTGATTGAACAATATAAACTCAACCATATAAAAAGGCTGGAAAACGACATTTGCATCAGCAATGCCGGCCTCGTTTTTAATGATATCCTCACCGACCTGGAAAGATTAAACGATCATCTGTGCAACATCACCAAAGGCATACTTCATTTGGGGAAAAGATAATTTCTTTCAATGTCCGAGAGATGTGATTGTCGTGGACTTATAAAATTACCGCTTAAAATGCGCTATGCGTCTATTTGAAGAATGTAATATTCAACCTTTCTTCGCGGATAGAGAGATTTCATGATTTTGATATAACGCCTCTGCTGTTCCTCGTATTTTTGCCTTAATCCTCTCATTGAGCCGGATTTATAATCAATGATGGTAACCAGGTTATCGGCTACAATCATCCTGTCCACGATGCCAAATCTTTCCTTATCCGATATCTGCTGTTCCGCATAAACTTTACCGTACAGCAAGATAAGTTTTAAAAAGCTTCTCTTGAATTTTGTATACTTACGATATTAATTTCTAAATATCTTGACTTAGAAGCATACTTCTTCATATAGTTAAAACGCTTAATAAATATTTTATAAATTATAGCTTAATTCGTTTAACATCATTTTTTGCTGATTTAATAATCGTTTTCATTCGCTAAAAAACAATCAAAAGGAAGGGGACAATTCAGTGTTGAACTCAGAATATGTTGTTATCAGCAAAAAATCCTTTGACGCGGTGATTTTTGACTTGGATGGCGTGGTCACCAGGACCATGTCCACACACGCGGCAGCATGGAAAAAAGCCTTTGACGAATTCTTGTCTCAATACAAAGGCAACTCCGCGGCAGAGAGGCCGTTTGATATAGAAACTGATTATATGATTTACGTTGACGGCAAACCGCGTTTAGAAGGAATAAAAAGCTTCCTGCAATCCAGAAATATAAATCTTTCCACCGGAAACCCTAAAGACGAGCCGGGTTTTACGAGCATTCACGCCCTCGGAAATCTTAAAAACGGCTATTTCCTGGAACAAATAAAGAAACGAGGCGTGGAAGTCTATCAAAGCACGCTGGAGTTTATCCGTAAATTAAAAGCGCAGGGAATCAAAACGGGAATTATTTCTTCGAGCAAGAACTGCGCTCTCATTCTGGATAGCGCAGGCCTGGCAGAAATGTTTGATGTGCGCGTGGACGGTGTTGATTTGATAAAGCTCAAGATACCCGGCAAACCCGCGCCGGACATGTTTGAGGAGGCGGCCCGGCAGATGGGCGTGGAACCTGCCCGCACGGTGGTTATAGAAGACGCCGTATCCGGCGGCGAGGCGGCGAAAGCGGGCAATTTCGGCCTGGTTATTGGCATTGCCCGGCTGGACAATAAAAAAGACCTTCTGGAGTACGGAGCTCATGTTGTCGTTAATGACGCCGCGGAAATATCCGTGGAGAAAGGTGCCAAAGCAACGCCGCAGCTTTCCTCGGCGATCGATAATTTTGCCCAAATCAAGAAACTGGCCGCGGCAAAGCGCGTTGCTATTTTTCTCGACTACGACGGAACCTTGACGCCTATCGTGGACACGCCGGAGAAGGCTATTCTATCGCCGGAAACACGCGAGGTCGTCGTAGATTTATCGAAACTCTGTCCGTTAGGAATCATCAGCGGCCGCGATATGCAAAATGTGAAAACTCTCGTGGACATTGACTCTCTCATTTACGCGGGAAGCCACGGATTTGAAATAACGGGCCCCTCCGGCATAAAGGAGTCAAGCTCCAAAGGAATTCCTTTTTTGCCGATTCTGGATGAGGCCGAAAAAGAGCTTTCCGCGACGATCGGTTATATCAAAGGATTGCTCGTGGAAAGAAAAAAATTCGCTATCGCCGTCCATTACCGCCTGGTCAACCCCGCGGAAGTTCCCGATATTGAACATACCGTCGACGAGGTGGCAAAGCGCCATAAAGAACTGCGCAAGGCCTACGGCAAGAAAGTATTCGAGCTTCAGCCGAATATCGACTGGCATAAAGGGAAAGCGCTGCTGTTTTTGCTCGAAGCGCTCGGTTTGGATAACGACTCTGTACTGCCTATTTATATCGGCGACGATGTTACGGATGAAGACGCCTTTCGCGCCCTGAAAGATAAGGGCATCGCAATCGTCGTCTGGGACAAGCCCTTTCCCACCGCCGCGAAGTACTCGCTAAAAAATACGGATGAAGTGAGAAAGCTGCTTTCCATGTTCATCCCCCTGTGCGGAGGCCCTCATGAATAACGCGTGGCTTCTTGTATATGATTCTTTTGACCCGGCCGAAGAAATGCTCCGGGAAGCTCTGTGCACCCTCGGCAACGGCTATTTCGCGATAAGAGGCGCGGCCTGCGAAACACCGGCGGATGATGTTCATTATCCGGGCACATATCTCGCGGGCGGCTACAACAGATTAAAAACAGAAATATCCGGTCATGTCGTGGAAAATGAAGATTTGGTCAACATGCCCAATGGCCTGCTTCTGAAATTCAAAATCAAAGGCGGAGACTGGTTTAAACTCAGCGAGGCGGAAATTCTTTCCTACCGCCAGGAACTGGATATCAAACAGGGTATCCTCACCAGGTCAGTACGTTTTAGCGACAAACAAAAAAGAGAGACAACTTTTATTTGCCGGCGCATCGTTCACATGGGCAATATGCACATCGCCGCGATGGAGGCAACTATTACGCCGGAAAACTGGTCAGGTAATCTATGCATACACAGCGCGCTGGACGGCACGGTAATTAACGCGGGTGTCGCCCGTTACCGAAAACTCAACAGCAAACACCTGAATCCTCATGAAACAGGCGTCTGCGGCGATGACAGCGTTTATCTGGTCGCGGAAACAAATCAATCCCGTATCCGCGTCGCCCTGGCGCAAAAAACCAATTTATTCGTGGAAGGAAAAATACAAAAGCCGGCAAGACGGGTATTGGAAGAAGAAGGTTATATCGCTCATGACATGGACATTGCCGTCAATGAAGGAACTCCGGTCAAAATCGAAAAAATCTTTACCCTTTACACTTCGCGGGATTGCGCCATTTCCGAGGCGTCTTTGGACGCCCGTGAGACATTGAATCAGGCTGCTACTTTCGCCGATTTGTTGGAGAGCCACATCCTTTCCTGGCGGCATCTGTGGAACCGTTTTGACATTGCGGTTGACGATGGTCCACGCATACAGATGATTATCCGCCTGCATATTTTCCATCTTTTACAAACGGTTTCTATGCACTCCATCAATCTGGACATCGGCGTTCCCGCGCGCGGCTGGCATGGCGAAGCTTACCGGGGACACATCTTCTGGGACGAAATATTTATTTTTCCTCTGCTGACCATACGCGCCCCTGAAATAACAAGGGCTTTGCTTCTCTACCGTTACCGCCGTCTCAACCAGGCGAGGATGGCGGCAAAAGAGGAGAAACACGCGGGCGCGATGTATCCCTGGCAAAGCTCCAGTAACGGCAGGGAAGAGACGCAGCAGTTACATCTAAATCCCAAATCGGGACGCTGGCTGCGTGACAACACCCATCTGCAGCGTCATGCCAACGCCGCCATCGCCTATAATCTCTGGCAGTATTTTGAAACGACTCACGATCTCGCTTTCCTTTCCAAATACGGCACGGAGATGCTTCTGGAAATCGCGCGTTTTTTGGCAAGCCTCACTACTTACAACCAAAAGCGCCGGCGTTTTGAGATAAGAGGCGTAATGGGGCCGGATGAATATCATGATAAGTATCCCGGCGCTGAAGAACCAGGCCTGAACAACAACGCTTATACCAATGTCATGACCGTATGGGTATTGCGCGCCGCCATTAAAAGCCTGAACATTCTGGGCCAAAAGAGACGTGAAGAAATATCCGAATCATTGTCCCTTACTCCGGAAGAAATCGAAAACTGGCAAAAAATAATAACGAAAATGTATGTACCCTTCCATGATCAGGTCATCATCAGCCAATTTGAAGGTTACGAAAAGCTCAAAGAATTCGACTGGGAAAAATACCGCGCCAAATACGGCGACATACACCGGCTGGACCGCATCCTCGAGGCGGAAGATGATTCTCCCAACAATTATAAGGTTTCCAAGCAGGCCGATATTCTCATGCTTTTTTATCTTTTTTCCGCGGAAGAGTTGGTGGAAATATTCCGGGAAATGGGCTACAAATTTGATCCTGCGTGCATTCCGGCAAATATCGATTACTACCTGAATCGAACCTCCAACGGCTCTACATTAAGCAATGTTGTTCATTCCTGGGTGCTGGCGCGCGCCGATCGAGCACGATCCTGGTGCCTCTTTAAAGAGGCGTTGGAAAGCGACATTTCCGACAGTCAAGGCGGGACAACCAGCGAAGGAATTCACTTGGGCGCCATGGCCGGCGCTGTGGACATTATTCAGCGCTGTTACATGGGCATTGAATTCCGTAACAATATTATTTATTTTAATCCCAACCTTCCCGAAGAAATCACAAATATAGCCATGACTATCTGCTACAGGGATAATCTACTTGATGTTACCTGCAATCAATGCACACTGACGGTAGCTTCTGAAAAATGCACTGTCCCTCTCATTATGGTCGGTTTTCTTGAAAACGTTCATATACTCGAGCCGGGCAGTACTTTGGTTTTCGATACAGTGAAAGGAGTATTAAAAATCGACATACAGTGATAAAATAAATAGGTGAATTGCCGCTTTTAAGATAATAATCACCGCGCATTTTTTCACGCATGTCACCATTAATATGATAACAATTTACGGCGCGATACCTTAATTTGAATTTATTCACTTAGTGTTTTAAATGACAATCTTTTGTTGACATGAATTTTTTTAAATAGTATGTAAACAAAACTTCAAATCGTTATTCATAATATTACGGCAATTGAAACCAAAACTCATTCTGAATTTAGACTGAAAATATTTTCAAACTTTTATCACTCGGCAATGGATAGAAATTTATTTTTTTCACCGTTCATTTTTGAACATATTTTATAGTGAGGGCATAATGAGGTTATTGGTTGTCTCTAATAGACTACCTATCACGATAACAGAAAAACAGGGATTATATAAATTTCAGAAGAGTGCCGGAGGGCTCGTCTCCGGTTTGAGCGTTTATTTGGATTCCCTGAAAAGCTCTTCATGCGTGGAAAATAATTATGTTTGGGTTGGATGGCCGGGCATAGCTGTCGCGGATAAAAAAAAGAATGAAATCAGAAATAAATTGCTGGCTGGTTATGATTCATACCCCGTTTTCATCACCGAAAAATACATGGATAAATTTTATCATGGCTTTTGCAATAATACCATCTGGCCACTTTTTCATTATTTTACTTCTTACACCATCTATGACGAAGAGTATTGGAATAGCTATCGAAAAACAACCGAGATATTTTTTGACGCCGTAATGGAAGTTGTCAGACCAGACGATATTGTTTGGATACATGACTATCACCTAATGCTCCTTCCGGAGATGTTGCGAAAAAAGATAAAAAACCCTATTGGGTTTTTTCTGCATATTCCTTTCCCCCACTTTGAAATCTTTCGCCTTCTGCCAGAAAAATGGCGTACTGATATTTTAAACGGCCTTCTTGGCGCTAATCTTGTCGGCTTTCACACGCATGATTATACTCAATATTTTCTGCACTGTGTTCACCGTATTTTGGGTTACGAGCATAATATGGGTAAAATAATTATCAATGACCATATTATTAAAGCGGACACCTTC
The DNA here is from genome assembly GCA_002402545.1 of Syntrophaceae bacterium UBA4810. Classification (GTDB taxonomy): domain Bacteria; phylum Desulfobacterota; class Syntrophia; order Syntrophales; family Smithellaceae; genus UBA4810. The sequence goes on along the minus strand of DHGA01000042.1, from coordinate 15,142 downwards.
CCCATGGGTATAGATTTTGATAAATATCATAATGCCGCCGGCACAAAAGAAGTACATAAGCGTAAAAAAGAGCTAAACAAAACGTTAGGGCATTTTAAAGTCATTCTTTCTATCGACCGTCTTGATTATACAAAAGGCATCCTCAACCGTTTGCAGGCCTACAATACTTTTCTGGAAAATAATTCTAAATGGCGAGAAAAAGTTATTCTGGTGCTAATTGTTGTACCCTCACGAATCGGAGTGGAACATTACCAGGAAATGAAAAAACAGATAGACGCTCTCGCCGGAAATATTAACGGTAAGTATGGAAACGTTAACTGGACACCTATATTATATCAGTATAAATCTTTGCCCTTTAACCCATTAGTCGCCCTTTATAGCGTCAGCGACGTAGCATTGATTACGCCATTAAGAGACGGTATGAACCTGATTGCGAAGGAATTTGTTAGTGTTAAAAAAGATAAAACAGGTGTTTTAATTCTCAGTGAGATGACAGGCGCCGCCAAAGAAATGGGCGAAGCCATTATAATGAATCCCAATAATATTGAAGAAATAGTAGAGGCTTTGGAAAAAGCTATGGATATGCCGCATGAAGAACAGATAAAGCGCAATTCCGCCCTGCAAAAACGTCTGGCTACTTACGATGTAAGAAGATGGGCTCAGGATTTTATCAAAGAACTTCTTTTACTCAAAAAAGAGAAGAATAATTTTCTTTCAAAAATATTAGGGCCAACCTCACGCAAACAACTTATTAAAGATTTTATAATATCCCAAAAAAGGCTTATATTTTTGGATTATGATGGCACTCTTGTCCCTTATTCGGAAAACCACCAAAAAGCCAAACCAAACAAAATAATTTTAAATATATTAGAAAATCTTTCCGCGGACAAAGCAACTGAAATTGTTTTAACCAGCGGCAGAGACAAAAGTACGCTGGAAAAATGGTTTGGCGCACTGGACATTGGATTGATAGCGGAACACGGCATATGGCTTAGAGGCGATAACAAAAAATGGGATATAATTAAACCGATGGCAAATGAATGGAAAGAGCAAATAAAGCCTCTTCTTGAGATTTACACCGATAGGTTACCTGGTTCCTTTATTGAAGAAAAAGAATACTCAATTGTTTGGCACTATCGTAAAGCTGACGCAGACATCGGGTCGCTAATCGCGAAAGAGCTCATCGACTATTTAGTGAATCTTACCGCGAACATGGAAATTCAGGTAATGCAGGGAGATAAAGTAATTGAAATCACAAATACGGACGTTAACAAAAGCAATGCCGGAGCGCGTTGGGTCTCGAAAAATAAGCATGATTTTATAATGGCCATAGGAGATGGTTGGACGGATGAATTCCTTTTCAAAACACTCCCGGAGACTGCCTATTCAATCCGTGTAGGACTGACACAATCTTACGCAAAGTTTAATTTACGCAATAATCGCGAAGTTCTGGACTTGCTCAAGCTAATAATTAAAATCAAAAAAAGCAAATAACTATTTCTTGTTTGCAATTCATAATAACGAAGAGATTTTTATAATTTTGAAAAACAATAAATAAACTTTGAGATGCAATCAAATGTCTATCTGAAGAATGTAATATTCAACGTTTCTTTGCGGATAGAGAGATTTCATAATTTTGGTATAACGCCTCTGTTGTTCCTCGTATTTTTGCCTTAATCCCCTCATCGAACCGGATTTATAATCAATAATGGTGACCAGGTTATCGGCCACAATCATTCTGTCCACGATGCCGAAATTTTCTTTATCCGATATCTGCTGTTCCGCGTAAACTTTCCCCGGCCGGAAGATTATCTTTGATACATCTTCTCTTTCCAGAAACAGGATAGCAGTTTTATAGTCTTCTTTATTCAGTTCTCCGGGAGGAGGCAACGGGCTGCGATCAACAACCTTTGCCAGCCAGCAATGCAGTCGCTCACCACGCATAATACCTGTTTTGATATTGTTTGACAACAATGTAGGATCAATATCGCCGTATTTTCCCGGCTCTTCAGCGCGCTTTACGGGCACATCCTGCATTGCTATGTTTTCAATTTTTTTCTTCACGCGCGAAGATGAACATATCTCTTTTTTGCTGCCCTCCGGCGCGAAACAAGAAAATGCGTTCAGCACTGCCTGATGAACGGGCTTATAATTTTCATCCTTTTTTTCCGGCAGAAATACCGTCAGCGTTCTTACTGCTCTTGTAGCGGCAACATAAAAAACATTCGCTCTTTCACGGCGCAGACGTTTTAGATTTTCCTGGTAATTACTGATGATCTCCCTCGCGATATCCGAATCGCTTGCTTCTAGAAATTTAATCTCCGGTCTGGAAAACTGCACATGACATTTTTCCGATTCCAGGTAAAACGGAGCTCCTCTTTCTTCTTCATTCCAAAATACAAATACATGATTAAACTGAAGCCCTTTTGTCCCATGAATGGTATCAACCTTGATGTTCTCGCTTTTTTCCGCTTCCGGCACTTTTATGTTGAAGCGGACATTGAACATCCGCAGCATAAATTCATCCACGTCGGCGCCGCCTTCTGTAAAAAAAGCCTGCGCTTCATCCTGCCAGATATCCAGTATGTTCGCAGATACTTTTCCGCGCAGTAGCTCAATGGCGCGGCTGACAGCCATCAGCCCATAGGGACGGGGATATTCCTGTGTAAATTTCGTTTGTATATCATTGATATCTATTAATATTTTCTTCCACAATATAGAGTCCGCCGCTGAGGTGATAAATTGCGTCTCATCCTCACAAAGAACAGCGGTAATAAAAAGCATTACCGCCACCCCTTCTTGCGTGGAAAGAAGCTGTCTGCCTTTTACCGCCGCCACGCCGATGCCGCTTTTTAAAAGCTCGGCTTCTATCTTCTGAACATGATTGTTCGTTAAAGCCAGCACAGCCATCTCGCCCCAGGCGCATCCACATTCTTCCTTTTTTTTCTTCAAGTATTCAACCATCGCGGGATAAAAAGATGCTTCCGAAGCGCCGTCTTTTTCCAGTTCCACAAGATTCACTTCCGTCGCGCCGTCAAAAGACTCTAATTCATCGGGCGGCTTTTGTGTTTCCTTTTTTTCTTTTCCTTCATAAAGATGACCGACAAGTTCGTTAAAAAAAGAAATAAGCAGCGGCGTGCTGCGATAGTTGTAGGCAAGCGAATCTTCAGTGATTACTTTGTTTGTGATGTATCTGCCGATTGCTTCTTCCAGCGCTTCTCGATCCGCGCCGCGCCAGCCGTAAATCATCTGCTTCCAATCGCCCACCGCGAAAAAAGACCTCTCGCCGCGTTCACCGCTTCCGGATAAAATCTCGTCAATCAATGGCATCAATATCTGGATATCACCTTTCGATGTATCCTGAAATTCATCAATAAGCAGATGTTCCGTGCGGTCAAGCCCCAGCGAAAACAATTGGCTCATAAGTTTCGGGCGTTCCCCTGATGCTTCTTCGTCTAAAGCAAGAAGGTTTCGGCGGACATCGTGGAATAATATCCGTCCCTTCTCTTTTTTTACCTCCTCGGCTGCCTCCAGATACAATTCGCAAAGAGAAGCCACAGCCAGTTCTCTGAGGAGCGCCTTGTTGACAGCTAGCTTCTCGGCTACTTTTCGGTATTCTTTAAATATTATGTTTAGTTGCTCGTATGGTTTTTCATCCCACTTAATATTTTTACCCAGGCTCGTGTAATCTTCCAGATCGGCATGAGAGGCAGCCGTTTTGGATATAAAATTATCGTAATCGTCTAAATAATTAATAGCTCTATTTTTTACGGCAGGCGCAACCTGATCGGACAGAACCGCGGCTTTTTCCGCAATCGCTGCGAGTTTATTTTTTAACACACCATTTTCCCTCATCAGATTATCAAGGTCAGCAAGTCTTTCTCTATCCATAAGGCATCGTTCGATGGTCTGTTCATCAGCCAGTGGCTCCCAAAGCGTGTCTATGTCCGTTCTTAAAATTCTGGCCGCGATAATTATTTTATCCGCCCGAGGGCTTTGTCTTACTCGGTCTCGAAATACTGTTTCTATTTCGCGCAGCAGTTCTGTCTGCGCTTTTTCATCCGCGAGCTGCGGCACAAAGCCGGTTACCGATCCGGCGGCAACAAAAAGACGATAGAAAAAGGAATCAATTGTTGAATAACCGACACGTCCCGCTTCCATAATCAGCCGCAGGCGCTCCAGCAGAGGCAATTCCATTTTTTCTGCAATCTCTTTCATGATGCGGGTGCGCATCTCGGTAGTAGCGGCGCGGGTGAAGGTCAGAGCGGCGATAAACTTGCCACCGATGAGGATTCTACGGAACACCTCTTGGGTCAGTTTTGTCGTTTTTCCAGAACCCGCCGAAGCTTTAAGCAGAATACTTTTCATTAGCTATTTCTCCGCGTGGCTTTGTAATAATCTTCTCTGCCGCACAAAGCCTGATATTGACAATATTCGCACTCGCCGCAATCATGCGCGGGTAATAGTTCATCACCGCCGACAATCTCATCCAGACGCTCCTTGATCGCCACCATCAAATCCTTCGCTTCCTCGCTTTCGTTCTCCGGCAGTTGGATTTGCCGCTCTTGGGTAGGTTCCTTCAGGAAATAAAAACTCGCGGCCTGTGCCTTATTGAAATATTGATAAATAATAAGCTGCGCCGCAGGATGAAGAATGCCCTTTTCCTGAAATCGCTGCCGTACGGTTTTTCTTGCGGGAAACTCATATTTTCCGTGCTTTTTCGAGTACTTAAAATCAATTATTTCCGTGCGTCCGTCGATGCTTGCCAGCCTATCCACACGGCCGGTTATCTTATATTCTCCGCGAAGAGTGCCGTGAAATTCTTTTTCGCTTGCCAGCGCGTTATCGGCGAAAACCACGCGCTCGCCCGCCTTTTTCTCATCCTCATAAATTTCCCGTAAAAATATTTTCGCATTGAGCATGTATATATCTATACCGGGAATATTTCGAATAGCGGCGTTTCCTTTGCTTTCCCACATTCTATCAAAAAGCTTTTCCCATGCATCGAATTTATCTTTGCTGCTTGCCATCTGCCGCAAATATTCATGTACAAATTCCCCCATCCGCATGTTGATTTTCTCTTTGTCATCCATAAATGAAGGAGGTTTAATTTTCAGAATATATTGATGGTAAAACAAAAACGGACAGGCCAGTATCTTGCTGAGACTCGAATATGAATAGGTGAAATCCTTTAGCTTGTTTCTCAGATGGTCATCAATATTTATCACGGGTTTTCCCGCTTTTTTCATGGCCGGTGGAGATTTTTTAAAAGCTTTCGCCTTAACCGTCCTGGCGAATTCCTGCGCCAGCAGGCTTATGTAGTAACTGGGCGTTCTTTCCCTGATTATATCGTTTACCGCGACTATCTTGATTTTTTCGCCCTGAGCCAGAATCTGCCGGAAAACAAGATCCTCATATTCAAAAACGCTTTTTCTCAACTGCGGGATATGCACCGGATTGATGAAAGGCCCCTCGTACGGCTGACTGGGAAAAATACCGCTATCGAGAGAAAGAATAAGTCCCCTGCTGAATTTCTCGCCCGAAACATGGCCGAAACCGACCACCTGCACCGGCGCCGACCTGCTTCCTGTAACGCGGAATTTTTTTGCCTGGATGAAAATTTCCGCGGCATCGGACAAATTGCGCCCCAGCCTGTCTTTCCATTCATCAAGGACGGTGGAAAAAGATATTGCCGCCTCCAGCGCCTCGCACTCCTCGCGCACATAATTTCCCGCGTTTTTGGTAAGCTCCATGGCGCAGGCCGCAGAAAATTTTTTGAAATCAGGCGCGTGTCCGGAATTTTTAGCTTTTTCTATTTCGGCCAGCAACCTTCTTGCCGCCGCTGTAGTTGCAAAAGGAAGCCAGACGGCTAGGTTTACGGCATTGCCAAAATGGCGCAGCGCTCTGTTCCAGAGCATTGGTGTGAGCGATTCATCAAGGAGATATATCATCAACTGTTCATTTTCTGAACGTTCATCAAGAAATGAGGATACTTCGAGCGTCACCAGGTCAGCCAGTGCATGCAGACCTTCCAGCGATATCAGATCAATATCATTTCCGTCGCCACTTTTTATTTCTCCACGGAAAGACAAAACCAGATTCTTCGCCGAATCAAAGGGAAGTGTCTCTAAAGCGGATAAAACAGCTCCAAAAAGCGGCGGATCAATAAATAGTCTCTCCCTGCTTATCTTTCTATAAAAGCGTTCCGTAACGGGCGTCATCGCGGGAAGCCCGATAAATACTTCCTTTTCCGCTGGAGTTACACTCTCAAGCAGTGATAATTCCAGCTCCGTCAAAAACAGATTTTTCTTGGAAAGCCATTTGCGGAAAGCCTGCGCTATTTCCAGATAATCTTCTAACCTGTTCCATTCATCCTCGGTAAAGCGCTCCGTGCCGAATATTGTCTTGCGGCCGATGTTGTATTCCGCCAGCTTTAGAAGCAACGGCAAGAGATGGGCGGCGCGCCGGGCAGGATACGGCTCATCCGGAAATCTCTGAGCCAGAAACTCAATAAATAATAATAGTTGCTCATCGCCCGCTACTGGATGCAGTTTCAGTTTGCCGCTTATTTTTCCTGTAATGTATGCGTCAACACTTTCCACACGCGGCATAATCCCGCCCAACCGGCTGTGTATATAATGCTGCACCGGATCTACTGCCCTGTCATTGGCGCAGATTATCGTCCAGGCGGAAAGGTCGGGATAATCTACGCGCAGAAGCTCAATTATCTTTTGCGAATATTGCGGCACGCCGACCCCCAAGCTTTAATAATCATTTTTATCGGAATTTCATTTATGAATATTTTCATGGCTTTTTTTGTATATCTAAATTAAGTATTCGAATATCATAATTTTCACAAAAACCAATATTAATTTTCTATGAACTATTGTCTGAACACAACAAAAAGCTATCATGCTCACGAGTTAGATACACTCGGCTGGGAACTGACTGTCTGCAACGCACTTTATCCTGAAAACAGCCCCTGCCGTAACATTCTGAAAACAAATGCCTCTCTGGGAGTCAGCCTCTATCGTTTTCTGGAAAAATATATTCCTTTTTCCGAGTCTCGCAACGTTCTGGAAATAGGCGGCGGCATAGGTTATCTGCTGCGTGATTTTCTGGAGCTAAATCCAAACCTTCGCGCCACGGCGCTGGATATTTCCCCTTATCTTTTGAACCGGCAAAAAGAGACGCTGCAAAAATATAATGTGCGATTTATCCAGGCCGATGCTTTAAAAAAAGAAACTGTTTTTTTCACCCCCTTTGACTTGATTATCATGAACGAAAACATGGGTGATCTGCCCACTCTGATTCCTCAGAAAGGCATCGTTCCCTCGCCAACAGAAGAGCTTTTATTTTATCAAAATAAGGCCTCTGAACTAAATAGCAGATATTACTTAAACTTTGCCTCAGATGAAATTATAAATATTGGCGCTTTGATGCTATTAGAAAACATCTGCCGCGCGGATGTGAAATATATTTATTTGAGCGAGCATAGCTGCGACGCAGCCGTTCCGGAAGAGATGCAAAAGCTTATTGATATTAAACCGACAGCAACCCCTGAAAAGATTACACTGAAAGGCCATGATGAATACACAATTAAATTTTCCCAGTTACAAAAAATCGCCGAAATATTTAATTACAAAGTCCGGCGCGGCCCGATCGCCGATTTTTTACCCATTGAGTTTAGTAATAAGTTAACAGCAATACTGCGTTTTAGAACGCCTGCTACTGACGAGCAGGAAATAATCCAGCAGTTTGTTTATGACCTTTATAAATATGAATATCTGATATTGACCAAATAAGAGGAGAAACTTATCATGAAAACACTGATATTTTTTTGTATTGACCGGATTTTTCAGAAATCTCAGCGCGTTGACCTTGGCATCATCGCTTTTACCCTGCCGGGCAAGTTCCTGCCGCGCCAAGGCGCGGTCATCAGCGTTGATAACATCTAACTACTTATTGCCTGTTAATTCTTCGGGGTTTTTATATCCGATGGTTTCACAAAAAATCTAATTAGTGTAGACAAGCCCGCCATCTTGCACGACAAAAAGCCCCGCGCCGGACTCGTCCAGCCAGGCGGCAGATAAAGTTATATTTTCGCCTTCAAGGTTACCTGCCGAATTCATTAAACTTCCCTTGTACTCATTAAGAATGAGTAGTGGTAATACTGTTTCGTATCCACTGTAAATGACGTGGTAACAATTTTGTCAAGGCGTATTTTTCAAGTATTGTTTCGCGAGCTCTTTTTCTTATTGAAATCATCTTTTCAGACGCATCTAAAGCATCTTCAATTTTGTCAACAATCTGAACTGGTGAAAAAAAGTCAACTAACATACCGTTGATGCTATCCTGAATAATTTCTTTGACAGGCGGTGTATTAGACGCAATTACTAAACAACCTGCGGACATTGCTTCCATCATTGACCACGAAAGGACAAATGGCCTTGTTAAATATACATGAACGGATGAGGCTTGCAGCACTTGTAGATATTGGGAATAAGGCAGCCTTCCTGTAAAATGTAGCCTTGATAAATCAAAAGCATACTTCTCAAGCATGGCTTGTTTATATGTTTTACCCTCGTGCATCTTCCGTCCATAGGCAACACGATCTTCTCCCACAATCACCACGTGACATTTTTTGCGTCTTTTTTGCAGTAAAGATACTGCTTCCATAAATTGCGGGAACCCACGATATGGCTCCATACCGCGGCTCACATAAGTAACGATTTCCTTTGCTTCCGACAGGTTTAAATTAATAGAAGGCAGGATTAATTCTAATCTGTTATTCGGAGTAAAATAATTAGTATCGATTCCGTCATGCAATACGTTTAACTTTTCATGATATTCAGGGGGAAACTGCTTTTTTTGCCAATTAGTCGGACAGAGACCAGCATCACAAGTATATAAATCAATCAAAATCGGCGTGTTTTTTATACGGATACGTAACTTGTCGTCCAGCGTTAGTTTTTCGTCAGGATCAAAGTCTACATCTGATCCAGAAGCGTGATAAAACCACTCAAAATAACACAATAATTTTGACTTAGGAAAAATATCCTTTATAAACAGCGATGGCCCCCATCCGGAATGTCCATAAACAACATCTGGAATAAAACCATCTCTTTTTAATTTGTCTAGTTCCCGATAGACGGCCTGCCCTTGCAAAACCGCATCTTCCAGCGGCTTCACGTAATGATGAGTTTCGCGATGCGGTTTGCGTGAAGGAACGTAAACAATTTTATTAACACCAGGGATTTCTCCCTCTGTGCGAGCAGTACAAAAAACAACACGATTATTAACATCCTTGACCAACTCTGCTGCTAAATGGCGAAACTGAGCCGGAAAGTTAGAATGTAAAAAAATAATATTCATGCGCAAACTTCAGCGAATAACACTTTATTGAAGTTTTGTTTTGTCTTCACTGGAAGCCGGCGGAGCTGCGCCTTTTACTGCTGATATGTCTATAGTTCCATTTATTGATTCATATCGGCTGATTAAATTGCCCAGTGATACCGCTATTCGCTTAGCCGTTTTTAGTGAAACTGCTATTTTGGATTCTATGCGAACTACGCTCGGATCAACTGATGGATGGCCGAACATAAATATAACTTCGTCAGAGCCAAAACCTATATTGAAAATGCTGGAATACTGCGTTTTCACACCTTCTTCCACAAAGCGTATCCGTCTTTGCTGAGCTTGCGTATTATTTTGTGCCTTGAGTTCTTTTTGGTCTTCCACCCTGTCTTGGATCTTATCGTTTTTAGCCATAACAAACCCCCTTTATAATAATTTAAAATATTTATCTAACTTTCAACCCTTCATCAAGATAACGAATTATAGGAAACAAGAAAAACTCAATAACTCTTCTTTTGCCAACATTGATTTCGGCAGTTACACTCATTCCAGGTTTCGCTTTAAATATATCACCATTTTTTGTTTTTAATGTTTCTGCATTCATTTTAACGCGTATTGGATAGCCACCCTTTTCGTCTTGTTGAATGTTTTTTTCACTTTCTTCACTTTTTTCTTCTATGCTGTACGGATTAATTATTTCAAGCTCCCCCTCAATAGTTCCGTATTTCTGGAAATCATATGTATCCACTTTTATGATACAGCGCTGTCCCTCCTTGATATAGCCGATATCTTTGTTTGACACCATCGCGCTGACTTCCAAAGGGGTATTTTCCGGCACCAAGCCTACAAGCGGTTGAGCTGTTGTGACAACACCCCCAACCGTCTTCACGGGCAGCAGATAAATATACCCATCTGTGGGAGCAACAATAAATCTTTTCCCCTGCTTGAACTTCAAACTGCTAACTTCCGCTTGCATGGTATTTCGCCCCTGCATATTTGTAGAATATTCAGCCAGCAGCTTCTCGCGAAGTTGCTCTACTTGGCCGACTTTTGAATCACGCTCCCGCTCCAGATTCATTCTGTCTTTTACTTTTTCACGATAACGGTTTTCTGCCAGCGCGCCGATTTCCACCAAAGTTTTTTGCCTTTTTTCGTCTTCTATCGTAATAGCCAATATCTTATTCAGGGTGGCAATTTCTTCTTTTAAAGCTTTTAACGCACTTCTTTGTGCCTGATAATGTGCTGTCTGAGCTTGAATTATTTCTGATGAATTACCTCTCTTTCTGGGAGAAAAATTCTTATCGGCAAGCACAGCATTTATTCGTTCCATAGATAATTGTGAATATTGGAGATTTTTTTCCTTACCTTCAAGGTCAGCTTCGTCCACAGACGGATCTATTTCCAGCAAAATATCACCTTTCTTTACATAATCACCTTCTTTAATATGAACCTTGATGATAACACCTGTTTCCAGAGGTTGTACTATTTTAACATCGCCCAGCGGAATGATTTTACCGCGCGCGGTTACAACGACATCGATTTTTAAAATAATCAAGCCGAGTATTGTCACCACCATCAAAGATATAATTGTCCACAAAAAATAAGTTCCCAAAGGATTGGTTGGACGCTCTTCTATTTCCGCCAGAATCGGTTTAAAATCGTGGTAATCAGATTTACTCATCTTAAGCGATTATCCTCCTGTTGTTTGTAAAGGTAAGCATAAAGGCCATTTTTTTTCATCAACGATTCGTGCTTTCCCGTCTCAATAATTTTTCCTTTATCGATAACTATAACCATATCGCAATCACGCATTACGGAAAGCCTATGCGCAATAAAAATAACAGTACGCCCTTCCCTAATTAAGTTAAGGTTTTGCTGAATAACTCTTTCTGATTCATAATCCAGAGAGCTTGTTGCCTCGTCAAAGATCAAGATATTGGGATTCATGATCAAAGCGCGGGCAATGGCGATTCTTTGCTTTTGGCCTCCGGACAAGGACGAACCTCTTTCTTCCACGTAGGTGTCGTAGCCCAGCGGCATTTCGGAAATGAAATCATGGGCGCCCGCTATGCGTGACACCTGCATGATGCGTTCCATATTGGCGTCCGGCGCGGCCATGGCGATGTTGTCGCGAATTGTCCCGCTGAAAAGGAAGCATTCTTGCAAGACAATTCCGGTGCGATAGCGTAGAAAGAGCGGGTCCATGTGTCGGATATCGATGCCGTCAACAACCATAGTCCCTTCCACCGGCAAATAAAGCCGCTGGATCAGCTTGGCGATCGTGCTTTTCCCCGATCCGCTGCGTCCCACAATACCGACCATCATTCCCGCAGCGATTTCAAAACTGACATCAGAAAGAACTAAGGGGCTTTCCGGCGCGTAGCGGAAAGAAACATCATTGGCGATAATTTCACCTTTGAGTTCTTTTACCGTGACGGCGCCGCCGACAACCTCCGGCGGCGTGTTAATAATATCGCCGATGCGCTCCAAAGACAGCTTGGCCTGTTGAAAATCCTGCCACATATGAACCAATCTTAAAATCGGGCCACTCAGCTGCGAGGCAAACATTTGAAAAGCAATAAGCTGGCCGACACTCATGCTTTGATCAAAGACAAGACTTACGCCGAAATAAATCACGGCCAGCGTCATAATCTTCTGCAACGCCTGTGAAGATGTAACTGCTACGTTACCGAGATTGGAAAGCCTGAAAGCGGACATAATATATTCGCCAAGACTTTTTTCCCAATCTTTGATCATCTTTCCTTCGATGGCCAGCGATTTTACCGTTTGAATTCCGGTAATGGATTCTACAAGGAAAGATTGATTGGCCGCACCCCTCTGAAACTTTTCCTCCAGCCGGCGCTTAATCATCGGCGTGGCCACAAAAGAAATAACCGCGATAGCCAGGACAAAAGTCATAACAATTAAAGTTAGATACACGCTATACAAGGCCATGATGGCGATGAATACCACGGAAAATACCGTATCGAGCAATACGGTCAGGGAAATATTGGTCATGAACTGTCTGAGATTCTCCAGCTCTCTGACGCGGGCGATGATATTGCCTACTTTGCGAATTTCAAAATAACGAAAAGGAAGCGAAAGCAGATGGCGATAAACCTTTGCGCCTAAGCTGGCATCAACCTTATTGGCAGTATGATACAGCAAATAATTGCGCATCAGGTTCATGATCGTATCGAAAATCAGGATCCCCATGAATGCGCCCGCGACGACCTGTAGAGTTGTTAGAGCATGATGAGCCAGAACCTTATCGATAATCACCTGTATAAAAAGCGGCGTGACCAGCCCAAAAAGTTGTATAAAAAGTGATGCGGTAATAACCGCGGAAAAAACAGGCCGGTGTTTGTAAAATTCCTTGAAAAGCCATTTCATGTTTAGGAAAAACTCGGTTTTAGTGAAACGGGGATATATCGCGATAGCTTCTTTATTCCAAAACTGCATGAATTCTTCGGCAGTTATTTCTTTAGGTTTCTTTTCGTTACAATCAAAAATAAAGATTTTGTCTTCTTTTTTTCCGAGGAATATATGAAATTGATTGTCAGTAGAAATGATAATTGAAGGAGCCGGATATTTCATCAGTTCATCAATAGTTTTAAGACTTTTCAAGCGAGAACGGATCCCGTGGTCCTGTAAAATCCGCAGGACTTCCTCCCTGCTCAGTTCGCCTTCGACAAAATAGCGCCGCTTAACAGCTTGAATGTCAATACTTACCGAATATATCTTTGATACCACTTCAATGCTTACAAGCCCAGTTTCCATTATAGTCTCTCAAATATTTATTTAAATCCGCTTCCAGCGCAAATTGCTTTTCGTATATTGCTATTGATTGTTCCGTAATTTTTAAATCACGTTCCATGGTAAGCGCGTCTTTTTCCAGTTCCAGTATATCAATTTTACTGCGTTCACCAAGGTCATAAGCTTTTTTGCTGATTTCCAGCATTTTTCCATACTGCTCATTTATTCTCATATAATGGGTGTATTGTTTGGAAAGCGCCTCATGTCCGGCCTGCAGCGTCCCTATAGCTTTATTTTTTTCTTCATAAGTTGCCCGAAGGTTTTCTTCTTGTCTGCGGATTTCGTAGTTAGCGCGCTTTCGCGCCCAGAATTTTGCGCCGCCGTCAAAGATAGGAAGGCTGATTAAAAGCCCGACGCTATACGATACCGGCCTGATATCGTTAAACGCTCTATCTAAATTATCAGGAGAACTGTTATACAGATCATAGCGCCCGTATATGGAAATATCCGGCAATAAACTAAATGTCGCCGCTTTTTCTTTAGAACGTATAGCTTCCATTTCTTTCTGCCTGATTTTATATTCGGGCATAGCAACAATTGCCGCTTTTTCCTCCGTCAACGGCAACTTGCCTGTTGGAACCAGATATTCAACCTCTGTGTTTTCAATATAACGGCTGCCTGTATATCCGCTTAGATTGAGGGAAATTTCGCTGATTTCCTTTTTAATTTTTGCAATTTCCTTCTCCATACCGGCGGCATCTGCTTCCGCTTTCAAAACATCTTCATAAGAATACTGCCCCAGGGCAAAAGCTTCTCTTTTTATTCTCAATATCTCTTGCAACCGTTTGAGAATTTCTGCTGCATACTGAAGCTTGATCTTGCCTTCTGAAAGTGAGCCAAATATTTCAGTAACATCTCTGATTATCTTTTTTGTTTCCGCTTCACACTGATGAACAGAGGAATCCCTCATTTTTTTGTAGTAAGAAACCTCGAATATTTTTTTATACCAGTGTGATAAATAATACTGTCCCATGATATAAGTGGACGTTCTCCACGCGCTATCATAGCCACCAACAATCTCATTGCCAATCGCATCATAGGTTGAGCTACTGTGTCTGTCTATATTTTCATATCTTTCCGCGCGGGCAGCAATATTTATGGTCGGAAATAGTCCGGCAAAATTCTCACGATATTGAGCGTGAGAAATATGAATATCTTCTATCTTCATCTGCAGATTTGCCGAATACCGTATGCTGTCATTAACCGCGTCGCCATAGACGAGCACCTCTGCATAACTGTTGCTTCTTATAAAACAAATAAGAAAGACAATAATCAAAATAAAAGCCGCTTTATATTTTGCCCCTTCACTCATACTTCCCTCAAAAAATATATATACAATAATCACCCTATACCTGATAAACGAAGTCCCTCCGGTCATTTTCAATAGCAAACAACCGGAGGGATAAACGTTGTATCTTGAATTTCATAACTACTGCTACTTCCAGCTTGCGGCCAGGATGTTGAGATATTGCTGATCGTTCATCATGGCGTTGTATTTCTGCATGACATCCATGCCGGAATCGTTATTGATAGAACTCATTGTGTTGACGATGGCTTCGATATCCTGACGGGTGATGTACTGGCCGTCTGTGACTTCCAGCCTCTCGATGCCATAATTGGATGAGGCGAACTGGCTGGCGATCTTGACGTAATTGCTGCCATCGACAAAGATATAAAGGTCGCCGTTCTGCTTTACAATAACGGGTTCCGTGGATGTAATACCATCTGTTAGTTTAAGAGTATCGACATCCGTTGTCGTAGTGCTGTAATCATTGATCGTATCCCGGCCGTCGGTTCTACGGAATAAATAAGTGTCACTCCCCGTTCCGCCGTCGAGCGTGTCGTTACCCGCTCCCCCGTCCAAAGTATCGTTGCCGGCATTGCCGTTCAGGATATTATTTGCGCTGTTGCCGGTTAAGATATTGTGGAGAGCATTGCCGGTGCCTTTAATTGCCGATGAGCCGGTGAG
>DHGA01000015.1 GCA_002402545.1 Syntrophaceae bacterium UBA4810 | reverse complement strand
TCAATCCAGTATTGATCAAATAAAAGGCGGCTTATCGATAATCGTTAAACCGCCTGATATTTCGTGCTTTATTCAGCCTTTATTAAATTTTCATGCCTCCGTCGCAGAAAATCAGCTGGCCGGTAATAAAGGAACTTTCGTCAGACGCGAGAAACAGCGCCAGGTTGGCGATATCATCGGGCGATCCTTTGCGGTTCATGGGAACAAGAAAAGGCAGCATCGCGTCCATCTGTTTAATCGTTTCCGGAGGCATGCTCTTCATCATGTCTGTCCAGATCATTCCCGGAGCGATGGCGTTTACATTTATCCCTTTAGGCCCCAGCTCCTTGGCGGCGGTTTTGGTCATGCCGATAACACCCGCTTTTGTCGCGGAATAATTGAGCTGGCCGGCATTCCCCAAAGCGCTGGTGGAAGAAATATTAATAATTTTACCATAGCCTTTTTGGCGCATAAGAATTCCCGCGCATTGTATTCCGTAAAAAACACCGGTGAGGTTTACGGCGACAACCTGATTCCATTGTTCATCCGTCATTTTATGAAGAATGGAGTCTCGTGTAATGCCGGCGTTGTTTATCATGATATCCAATGTGCCATATTCTTTAACTGCCGTATCCACCATATTCTGGACAACTTCGCGAGAAGCCACAGAACCGATAACAGCTGTGGCCTGGCCTTTTTGCGCTCTAATCTTTTCCACCACGTTTTTCGCGTCCGCTTCGTTGACGTCATTAACGACAATCTTGGCGCCTTCGGCTGCAAACCGCATAACAATGCCCTCACCGATACCACGTCCCGAACCGGTAACCACAGCCACTTTGTCTTTTAATCTCATTTTACCCTCCTTATGTGATAAGATGACCAATATTTATCTTTAGTTCATAATTGAACCGCGCGGCAATTACAACCAAAAGTTGCCGTCTTCCATAAATATTTACTTTTTATTATCTTCAATTTCTAATATAGTGCGCTAAAATCAAAACGAATAGCAAAAGGGAAAAATATCCATGGATATCAAGATAACTATGCAGGAGATTTTTGACAAAGGTCTGGATCTTTCAAAAAAAACTTACGAAAAAGCAAAAGAGTTGGGGGAGATGGGCATCACACAGGTGGAAATCGTTACCCTGCAACACAAAATGGCCAAACAAATAAGCAAACTGGGAACTATTGCCTACCGGCATTTCTCTAAAGAAAACACGTCTCTAAAAAAAGATGCCAGGGGAGTCCCCGGGCTCATGAAAGAAATAAATAACATCGATCAGCAAATAAAGCTCAAAGAAAAAGAATTAAGAAAGAAAAAGACCGGAAAATAATATATTTCCCGGCATGTTTCACGTGAATCAATTAAGGATTTTAAAAGGGATTATTTATAAGCTTCTGATATTTGTTACTTATTTTCTCTTTCCGCATATGAGGCCAAAGGCAATAATCTTATGTCCCATGAAAAATAAAAGAAACTGCCGCCTAGTGTAGCGGCAGTTTCTTAATAACCATTAAACGATTTAAATATATTTTATTGAGCGCCGCCAGAAACAAAACCTTTTGAAGGATGCCCCGTATCCGCGGGCGTACCGGCAATCTGCGCAAGGTAAGCGGCGCCAAGTTTTTTGAGGTGGTCAGTCACATTATCAAAATAATTAAAATGCGCCTGTTCCTCTTCGGTGATTGTCTCGAAAAGCTTCATGCTAACGCTGTCTCCATTTTCCCGACAAACTAGAAGGAACTTATTATAAGCGTCGATGGTGTCATCTTCCAATTTAGCGTCAAAAGGAAAAACAACGTCCACTTTTTGCGCTTTTATTACTTTGCCGTCAACATCCGTCGTCGGCTCGCCGCCAAGTTCCTTAATCCGTTCGGCAAACATCTCCGCGTGACGCATTTCATCAATAGCGATCAGTTTAACTTTTGCGGCAAGATCTCCATAATCCATATCGTCCAGATTGTAATGCTGGTTCATGTATTGATGAATGGCGTAAAGTTCCATTGCTCTGGCTTTATTCAATACGTCAATGACTTTTTTCTTTTTCATTTCTCGTGAATCCTGCGCCATATAGCCTCCTTTGTTTCTATATTGGATGACACACCCGCGTAACTGCCGCGATCATTATTGCCAGATTTATTTACTCCGCCTTGAACCACTCGTCGAGAAAAAGAGCTTTTAAAAAATTTTAATGGCTTCAAATCTTTTTGGGATCTTCTTTAATTCCCAATAATTATTAACGACAGGAATAAAATTCCTGCCAGCCCCGCTCATCGGGCAGGGCGACTATCTAATATTCAGGGCAAAGAAAGAAGCCCTTTTAATGTCAATTCAATAATATAGGCATCTTGATAAATTATTGTATGGGGCGCACCGGTTTAGAGCTTTTCATAAAACTTCAGTTGAAGATCCATAATCTCTGTTTTTCGCATGAAATCTCTTAAGCAGAGCCAGGCCTTTGCATTAGAAAACAATCATCATCTGCGGGCTATTACCTTGGCAATCAGTTTCTTGTCGCGCGGCGTAAGTTTCGACTGATTGCGGTACCAAAGATAAAATCGCAGGCGTGTTGTGCAAGAAAGGTTGCGGGCTGCCGGCCGGTCCAATCCCGCGAGATCCTTGACAAGAAAATATTTGTGTCGCAGATACATCTTGCGGCTGCCGCTTGGACAGTCAATCAGAAAAACGCTGGGCACTTTTGTCGTAGTGGCCAAAATGTTGCGCCACTTCAAGTCTTCATGGGTGAAGCCATCCTCATGGAGGCGCCGTACATAGTCAGCCAGTGACTGCAATACCTGAAAAAGCCATGCCCGATCGCAAAATAGATCAGGGCGAGTACGCATCAGCGTATCCAGATCGGTGGCATGTGGAACTCCCTCGGTAATAATCACACCTCGGCGAAATAATCCCATTATGCGCTGAATTCCGTATCCGACAATCTGCGGCACTGGTATTCCCAGCCGGGCAAAATAATCATAGTTGTGGTATTCAGTGACCGGTCGGCAGCGGTGAAAAGCTTTCCAGCGATGCATACCTTTTGCTTGGTAACGCTTAACATAGTAAGTCCGGCCACCGGCATATATCCTGATTGCATAACAGAACTGGCCTGACGAAACAACCTCCCCATCAACCTCAAAGGCCTTATCAAAACTCGAAAAAAGCTCTTTGGCGGTGATATCGTTCAGCGCGGGATAAAGTTTCCATTCTATTTTATTGACGGTGAACTTCATAACACTGCTCTTTAGAATTCCGGTTTCCGCTGCTGAATATGAACCTGCCTTGAATGTGCTGAAATATATGACGGATTTTTTTGCATGTCAATATAACTTCCAAAATCAAAGGCACAAACCGGCAATAGCGGGATCCCCTGCGGCCTCACCGTAAATCTTTTCAGGCAATATCTCGCCGCAGCTACCACAAGGAATTTGTTCGGCGCTTTAATTGTGCTTCTCGCTTTTTCTTAATATTTCTCCTACTGCCGATTTCCATAGATTGCACAGCAAAATCAATTTGCTGAAAAAAGATTACGAAATATTCTGCCGTCAGGTGTATGCTCCTGAATTTCATCGTTTTCAAACACAAGCCGTGTCAAAACCTCTTTCACTTTTTTCCCTTTTGTCGATGTAATTACCTCTTCAATAGTTTTGAAGCGTGATAACTCCTCCAGCGTCACAACCGTGGGAGCGACCATATAAATCTTCCGCTGGCTATATCTTTGCAGCGCCTGGGCGGGAGTAATCCAAATATGCTTTGTGACCTCGTCTCCGTCATGAAAGGCTTTTTGTCCTTCCGGCACTTCGGCAATAAAAAATCTAGCATCAAAACGAAGCGGGGAAAGCTCCGGCGTAATCCAGCGGGAAAAATAGTGCAGCCGCTCGACAGCCAAAACCAAATTTTCCTTTTTAAGCAAATCTAAAAATTTCAGCTTGCTTCTGTTAAGATCAGTTCTGTATGAAAGCAGTTGCCCTTCTATGTTCTTATCAAAGGAAGCTGGGTTACCGTTTTCCCGCCGGGCAAGTAATATTCCCGCTTCTTCAAAAGTTTCTCTTATCGCGGCAGTCAAGATACCTAACGCCGATTGAGCCGAAGGCACTCCATCCAGAAAAGATATTGATTTTATTAAATCTTTTTTTCTGCAGTAATTCGCCATTTCCGGCAGGCAATCATCTGGTTCTACTTTCCCGCCGGGAAAAACATAGGCGCTGGGGACAAAAGCGCTTTTTGAGCTCCTGCGCACCAGCAGCACTTCGAACCCGGAATCATTTCCTTGTGGGCCGGCTCGCATTAGAACAACTGTTGAAGCATCAAGTGGTGTAATTGTCATTTATCCTGCTGATTATTAATAATAAATTATATGGGAACCATTTCAAGCTGTCAACAAACAGTTAAAATATTATGCAAAAAGAATATTAGCTCATTAAATGAAAGTATTTATTATTATCTCAAAAATTATTTTAAATAATTAAAATATTCAAATTCTTTTCCAAATAATTGAATTTAATACAGCTTTATTTTTTGACAATAGTTATATCGCCTTGCAAGACTTAAGCAAACTTGAAAATATAAATTCATTGTGTTATGAATTCAAATCAGCTCGCATATTTACCCTATCGGTCTTTGTTGCCAGATAAAAATTGGGCATCTCTTGATTCATCCGTTTTCGCGTGTTTCATTTTTGATATTAAGCGGATCGTCATAATAATTAATAGCTGCCACTATCTATAACATACTGACCATAATAATTTAAGGACATTCATGCAAAATAATTTCCATAATCTTAAATTGCGAAAACCGGCAATATCTGACGCGCACGCAATCTGGAAGCTAATCAAAACATCACCACCGCTTGATTTGAACTCCCTGTATTGTTACCTCATTATTTGCGCCCATTTTGCCGACACATCCATTGTCGCCGAAGATCAGCGTGGAATTTGCGGTTTCATTTCCGCCTACATCCGCCCAGACAGCAGCAATACCTTATATGTCTGGCAAGTGGCTGTAAAAAATGAGTATAAAAGAAAGGGGGTTGCCAGAGCGATGCTTGACTCTCTTTTACATCGAAAATTTGAGTTTCCCATAAATTATCTGGAAACCACGGTTAACCCGTATAATCAAGCATCCGGTAATTTTTTCCGCTCAACAGCCAAGTTACTAAACACTCAATGCCAGGAAAGTATTTTGTTTTCTGAAAAAGATTTCGGAGACGAGGATCACGAAGCCGAAATACTTTATCGAATTGGACCATTCACTAACTATTAAGAGAAGGAGAACTGTTTATGGAAACAATCAGGCGAATGGAATCAAAAGTCCGCAGTTATTCAAGGTCATTCCCCGTGGTTTTCAAAAGAGCCAAGGATGCATTTTTATTTGATAGTAAGGGAACCCGTTATATCGATTTTTTTGCCGGCGCGGGAACGCTTAATTACGGACATAACAATGAAATGATGAAAGAAAAAATCATCGATTACTTAAAAAATGACGGCATTATCCATGGGCTGGATATGGCAACCGTTGCCAAAACTGATCTTCTGAATAAATTGGAAAGCATAATCTTTAAGCCAAGAAATCTTGATTATAAGGTTCAATTTACAGGCCCTACGGGAACAAACGCGGTGGAGGCGGCTCTTAAACTCGCGAGAATGATCAAGAAGCGCTCCAACATTATTTCATTTACGAACGGCTATCACGGTTTGACAATGGGATCTATGTCCGTAACAGCCAACGCTTACTATCGTGACAAGGCTTTCATTGACAGGTCGGACGTGTCATTTCTACCGTATGACGGATACCTCGGAAAAGAAGTTAATACTGCCTTGTATATGAGGCGTTTTCTCGAAGACAATAGCAGCGGGGTGGACATCCCTTCGGCGATTATTCTGGAAACAGTCCAGGGAGAAGGCGGCATTCATGTGGCCAGCGATAAGTGGCTGCGCGAAATTGAAGCGATGTGCCATGAGTTCGATATTTTGCTGATTATCGATGACATTCAAGTCGGCAACGGGCGAACAGGATATTTTTTCAGCTTCGAAAAGGCGGGCATTAAACCGGATATTGTCACTCTTTCTAAATCTTTCGGCGGATATGGCCTGCCACTTTCTGTTGTTCTTTTTAAACGTGATCTTGATATATGGAAACCCGGCCAGCATACGGGGACTTTTCGGGGCAACAATCTTGCGTTCGTTTCAGCTACGGCCGCACTGGATTACTGGAAAGACGATTCGTTCAGCAAAGAGATATTCAGAAAAGGGGAAATCATTGAAGCTCGCCTGATAATGTTAAAAGAAAAATACCCCGAACTCAAAGCGGAAGTACGGGGGCGCGGATTTATTTTCGGCTTGGCCGTTTCTCCGGCACAGCGGGCAAGTAAAATTGCCCAGGAATGCTTTAAAAATAAATTGATTCTCGAATTGGCCGGCGCCACCAACAACGTCATTAAATTTCTCGCCCCTCTTACCATAAGTGACGATATTTTATCAGAAGGTTTAAGTATATTAGAAAAAAGCATAAGCAATGTTTTAAAAGAATCTAAATAAGGAGCAACCATGATTCTCCGTTCGATAGAAGCTATAAAAGGCACTGACAGAGAAGTATTTGCAAAAAATAGAAATTGGGTCAGCCGGAGACTCTTGTTAAAAAAAGATGGCCTGGGTTTTTCTTTTCATGAAACTATTGTTTTTGCCGGCACAGAAACACATATCTGGTACAAGCACCATCTGGAGGCGGTTTATTGCGTGGAAGGCGAAGGAGAAGTGGAAACAATTGCTGATGGAAAAACTTACAAAATAATTCCCGGTACAATGTACGCTTTGAATAATCATGATGAGCATTATCTGCGCGCCCAAGAGGATATGCGTCTGTTATGTGTATTTAATCCTGCTGTTACCGGCAAAGAAGTTCACCTGGAAGATGGCTCTTATCCGGCAGCGGATTAAGCCGCTTTAGCAATATTAAATTTAAAATATTGTGAAGCGCTTTAGGTCTAATCAGAAATTACAAAAAGAATGCTACAATATTGCTAAGAGCTAATCAACGCTAAAACTCGTTTTTTCTCCAGGAAAGAATTTTTACCCATAACTATTTTGAAATATTCAACCATCAACTCCTCGATCATCTGGCTCTTTGAAACGTTATCAGCAATCTTTGCTTTTTTTATTTGAGTTTCTTTAACCTTTCCGCTTTGAATGGCCAAAGCCCTCTGCGCCTGCTGCAACGCAGTATAATGCAGCCTGATATCGGAATTCGGCAGCGCGTAAAACTTTTGATAGGCGGCGGCAATGTGATCGGCAGGCGGCAAAGCAGGCGATTCGAGTATTTCTTTAAAATTCCGGCCATACCTTTTCATGCCCTTGATGACATGTCCGCTCTGCACAAAATTTACGCCGGACCACCCTGCCCGAACCCACTGAAATACACCGCTGCGCACTACGGATGAAGAAGCGCCCGTCTCCACATAAATGCTCACGGAAAAAAGGTCATAAATATAGGCCTTAACCCACCCCAATCCTTTTTTTAGTGATCCCGGTTCGTCCGAATAATAGTAATTCCAGTCGTCATCGCTGCCGATAATTGCGCCCTTTTTGCCGACATTTGAACGGTCTATCTGCTTGGAGATGGTGATCAGCACTTTTTTGCCTTTATGATTGAATAAGATAAATGTTCTTTGCAGTTCATATTCGTAATAAACACCGGTTGTTAAATCTGGCGTGATGGCGTCACGCTGAATACCGCGGATTATAACCGGTTTGCTGATGGGGAATAACGCTTCCCAGTTTGCCGGCATTTTTTGTGATTTTCCCGGCAAACCGTTCCATGTGGAATAGCGTATGGATGACGGGCTGGTCAGGGCCGACGGGATCTGCTGATTATAGGAATATTTTAAGAAATTGACAAAAGAAACCCTGGTGTCAAATTCATAATAAGCACCGGTGGCTTCCCGAATTTTGGGTAAATCAACTTCTTTGACAGATTTATTCTCAAGAACATAATTCACAAGGACATTGACGGCATCTTCATCAAGTTTCCCTTTCGGATCTTCACAAAAACCGATAAGTTTTATCGCGGCGGCGGGAACAGGGCCCGATGGACCGGAAACAGAAAGAGCGAAAGCCGTTTGAGTCGTAAATGTTATCGCGAATAATATCGTCAGGATTAATAACGGCTGCAAAAATTTTAATGGTACTTTTATTTTCATCATGCTTTGTTTTTTATTTCCTGCTTATTCTAAATATTTTTCCTTAATACTCTATAAATCTGACCTACCTGACAGGTAGCTTTCGTTTATATTGTGTTGTCACTGATTGTTTTAATGAAAGATATTCTGACAACAAATTTGTATTAATATATCATTGTTATCAGATTAATTCAATTGATATAGAAAAAAACAGCTAAAGCGAGCTTGATTTATTTCTTACTTTATCATAAACATTATCAAATTCATTCCGGCAAAATTTTAATCTTTCTGTCATATGAGTAATATTAACAAGTCAAAGAGCGCAAAAAAAACAAAAAAATCTTTCCGCGGTCCTCTGGATAAAATCCGCATACTGGATCTTACCAGGCTTTATCCCGGGCCGTTAGGCACGATGATGCTGGCGGACATGGGAGCGGAAGTAATAAAAATCGAAGCTATTAATAATCCGGATTATATGCGCTACTATCCCCCGTATTTGCGTTCCGAATCCGCGGGTTTTATTGCTGTAAACCGTTCCAAGCGCAGTTTTGCTGTAAATCTTGGCACAAAAAAAGGCTTGAACCTTTTTTTCTCGCTGGTCAAAACGGCGGATATAGTAGTCGAACAATTCAGGCCGGGTGTTATCGATAAAATGGGCATCGGTTACAAAAACGCACGAAAAATTAAAAAAGATATTATTTATGTTTCCGTTACGGGGTATGGCCAATACGGCCCTTATGCTATGCAGGCGGGGCATGACATAAATTATATCGGCTGCTCCGGTATCCTCTCCTCAACCGGCAAAAAGGAAACGGGGCCGGTTATCCCCGGGGCGCAAATCGCAGATGTTGCCGGCGGCGCGTACATGACCATCATCGCCTGCCTTAGCGCTTTGTGGGCAAAAGAAAAAACAGGGCTCGGGCAACAAGTGGATGTTTCCATGCTTGATGCTATTTTGCCGCTGATGACTTTACAAATGGCTCATTATCAGGCTGCCGGCATTTTACCGGAGTCGGGGCTGGCCGCTCTATCGGGTGGACTTGTCTGTTATGGAACCTACCTTTGCGCCGACGGAAAATACATCGCGCTGGGCATTCTGGAAGAGAAGTTTTGGAAAAACTTCTGCAAAATGCTGGATCGTCCGGAGTGGGAAGGTAAGCAATTTGTTCTCGGGGAGGAAGCGGACAGGATGAGGCAGGAAATCGCCTCTCTTTTTCTCACAAAAAAAAGAGAAGAATGGATTGCCTTTTCCGGGAGTCACGATGTCTGTTTGACGCCGGTTTTAGGAATTGACGAGCTTGAGAAAGACCATCATCTGAAGGCGCGCGATATGATTATCGAACAGAAACATCCCGTCTGCGGAAAAATCAAAGGCTTTGGCGTACCTCTTAAATTTTCCCGAACACCGGCAAAGCCGGGGATACCCGCTCCTTCCTTGGGTAATGATACTCAATCCATTTTGAAAGAACTGGGTTACAGTAAGTCCGATATAAAAATTTTTCAGGAAGAAGGAGTGATCCTTCTTCCTGAAAAATCTAAAAAAAGCAAATCCTGATTACGAAAAATATTTATTCAAAATCCGGCGCTTCACGGTTACTCTTTCTTTTTAAATATATCGTGAACGCTGTCGAGAACTTTTCCTCTTTCTTCTCCCAATAGCTCTTTGCCGGCTTTAACCCCCGCCCCCGTCAAAATACCGCCCGCTGATTTTGCCACAATATTGCCCAAAGAATTAAGCTGCGGATGCACCAGGCTGACGTTTGTTTTTGAAGTTGTTCCGCCGACTTTAAATTTCAAATCAATCATGTTGTCTTTATTCAGCATGGGCTGCATCGCGGCTTCGGCCAGCTGATTGGCATCAGTATATTTTTTTACTTCCGGACTTTTAATCGCCGCGTCTATTTTCTTGGCCAACGCTTCTTTCACTTTGTCGTTGATTTCTTTTTGCATAATCATGTTTAGATTCATGTCCAGCGCTTTAGAGGTGGTATTCATCGCTCCGTCAAAAAGAAATTTGGCTTCCTTAAGCACAAGCTTCCCGTTGGAAAGTTTGGCATTGCCGGCCTTGTAAAGCAAATCAACACCATTTTCCCGGGAATTGCTCCATTGCTGCTTGCCTTTCAAAAAGGAAATATATTGACCAAGATAATCACCCAGAATGGGAATCGCCGCGATAGAATTAAATATCTGCAAGCCGGTTATCTCTCCGTCGGGAACGGCAAGATGAAGGATTGCTTCCGGCTCCAGCAGGCGGGTTTTTAAATCAAAAGGTATAAGTTTTCCGGCGGCGTCCATTGTGATATCAAAATTCTGAACACTGCCCGTTTTCATCGGCCCGACCGTTTTGAGCCCCATGCCGAACTTTAACTTTATCTCATTTTTATTTTCCAAATCTTTAGGATCAATATTTATATCGTATGCCAAAGTAGTGAGCTTATACATCTGGAAAGTTTGCCCGAGCTTACCATCATAGTAATTGATGGTGCCATTTTTCATGCCCATTTGCCCTACTTGAATAGTGATAGGCAAATCGTCCACGCTTAATTGTCTGGCGGAAGACTTATCCTGTTCCTGCGGGGATTTCTTATCTGGCGGGCGTAAGAAATCGTCAATATTTAACACGCCCTGTTTGTCGCGGGAGAGATTAATTACGGGGCTATATAAAACGAACTCTTTCAGATCAAACTGTTTTTTGAGCAACGGTAAAAACCTGATTTTGAAGCGAAGAGATTCCATGCTCGCAAAAACATCGCCAGCGGCGACAGGTTTTCCCTGCCCGGCGGCAAGCTGCTGTGGTGTTTTAAAATTGGAAACGGTAAAGTTTTTTATTTCAATGCCGGAAACAATAGAAAAAACGCTCGCGTCTATTTTTTCTATATATACCTGACGGTTCAATGCTTTGGATATCTGAGAAGAGATGAAATCCTTATCCACCTTAAGCATAATAATAATTCCGGCAGCAATCACGAGCAGCAATATCGCCGCGACCAGCGAAGCGCTTATTATCATTATTTTTTTAAACATAACCCCCTCCTGTTTTTTTGTTTAGGCCAAAAATTCTGCTCAAAAGAAATACGAATTTTTTTGACTATAAGAGAAAAAAATCGCGATGTCAATCTAAGCCGCCGTCATTAAACAAGGCAATAAACTCCAGATAAGCAGTAAATTTGATTGAGAATTTCGCTTGACACGCAATCTTTCATCTCTTATTATTCGGAAAAATTGAAATAATATTAATTATAAAGCTTATGGAAAATTCGGACGTTAAGCAAAAAGCTTTAGACGCGCTCATCGTTGTAAATGCCGCCATTAAAAATATGCGCCTCTATCCAGCGAATAGCACCAAAGTTGTCAATATTATTGACAGACTTCATAAAGCGTTTCTGGACATGCTCAAAGAAAAGGCGCCGCTCGCGTTTGAAAGAACCGAACATGGCGTTTTGTTTTGCGGAGAACCGCTGGCTGATAAAGATGACGAAAAATGGCAGGTTTCCGCGTTTGCAAAAATTCTTGCCGAGCTGAATATCGAAAACGCGTTTTTTGAGAAAGAATTAAGCAAAGAAGAACTTTCTCACTTCTTGGAAATTTTGGCTAAAAAGCCCGATAATTTGCAGCGCGATGACAGCCTGCAGAAATTACTAAAGCAGAAAAATATTTCCCATATTTCGTTTAACAAAAAAGAAGATCTGACAAATCACCCACTTCTTTCCCCTGATGATCTCGCGGACGATAAAATCATCAATTTCTTTATACGAACCAGCCGGAAAGTGGATGACGATATCCAAAAAATTGAGCAGGTAGCAGAAAAAACTGATTACTTGCTGTTGATATTCAACTCCCGTCTGGCCGATATAA
Organism: Syntrophaceae bacterium UBA4810; assembly: GCA_002402545.1. Classification (GTDB taxonomy): domain Bacteria; phylum Desulfobacterota; class Syntrophia; order Syntrophales; family Smithellaceae; genus UBA4810. Next base: position 8,822 of record DHGA01000015.1, on the reverse strand, counting down.
TGAAACAGAAAAATGTATTGCCCGCTGAAAAAATTTCTGAAAATCTTGCCGGCATGCTTTCTTTTATGAGCAACGTCACCAACTCTTTGGATAAGAACGAGCAGGATAAAATATCGCAAGAAATTGGCAAATCCGTCTCCTTGTTGGAGCCTTCCGTAAAAAATATTCTAAAAAAACAAATCGCGCCCAACCTTTTCCGCGGCTATCTGACGCAGCATTTTAAAGATGAGACTACCGTGATTGAGCAAGAACAAATCAAGCAGGAGGCGGCGAAGGTAGTTTTTCATCAGGAAGAAGAAAAAATCATAGAAAAAAAAGCTCAAAAGCCCAAAGCAGCGCCGCCATCGCCCGCCGCGCAGCTTAAAGAAAATTTACAGCCGTTTCTCGATGGTGATGAGGGCGTCTTTACCGATGCTTCGCTGATGTCGTCATTGCCGAAATTATTCCAGCAATTAAATACAGAAAAAGAACACGAGACCATGGCATTACTCATCAGCAAGCTTGCCAATAACCTTTCTGCGAAAAATGAGCAGCAACGTTCTTTATCAGCGGGCGTTCTGGCCGATGTTCTCGATTCTCTGTCCACCGAACGCAAAACCAAACTTATTGAAAGGCTTTCAGCGCGTCTTACCAGCTGGATAAAGTCAGAAACGCATTCCAACGCGGCCTACAAAAAGATATGCGAAAACTTGAAAGACCTTATACAAAATTTTATTCAGGACAACCGCTTCGCGGAAGCTCTTCCGATTTTAGATGTTTTTAGCAGTATCAGCACGGGGCTTATTGAAAAAAATGATAAGGCGCATGAAATATCGTTGAACATAATTCGATCACTGGCATCGGAAAACAATATAAGCGCTCTTCTAAAAATATTTAATAGAAATACGGACAATCCTGAAACACAGCATGAGGCGGGCAGTGTTCTTGTGCGGCTCGGGGATACCGCTATGAATCGCTTACTTGATATACTTCAGGCTAAAACCGACAGCGATGAGCGCGTGCGGATTATGAAGCTTTTTATGGGGTTAGGCAGCAGAGCTATCCCCGCGGTGAGAGATCGTCTGATGAAACCATCTCCCTGGTATTATTTGCGCAATATGGCTTATATTCTTGGCCATGTCGGCAATGAATCAAGCGCCGAAGCCTTAAAGCCTTTATTGACAAATGAAAATTTGCAGCTGCGCAACGAAGCATTGAAAAGCATTTACAAGACAGGCGGCTCCAAAAGAGGCGCTTTGCTTCTAGAAGCCTTGCCTCAAGCGGATGATCGGTTCAAGATAGACATAATTGAAGCGCTGGGCAACTCCAAAAGCGTCGAGGCCGTGCCCGAATTAATTAAAATGCTGGAAGAGAGGAACGCGGCTGAAGCTTCTTTGCGTGATGAACTGGAAGAAAAAATATGCGTTGCGTTAGGTTCTATTGGTTCACCTGAGGCACTTCCTCTTCTTAAAAAAATATCGGGGGCAACATTCAGTCTCGGTTTGAGCCGTTATTCTAAAAAGGCAAAACTGGCCGCAAGCATTGCCGTAGTCTCTATAAATAACAAATTAGAAGAAACTCAAAAAAAAGCGGCGGCGGAAAAACAGATTAACGATGAAAAAACGCCCATAGAGTTAAATATCCCGCTGGACGAAGTTAAAGATAACACCAAATCTAAAAAGACCTAATCAGGTCATTAAGCTTATGCACGGCGATTGCCGGATCATCCGCCGAGCAGATTGCTGAAACCACAGCAATACAATCAGCTCCCGCGCCTATCACTTCAGAAATATTATTTTCATTAATGCCGCCGATCGCCACTACCGGATGACGGCTGAAGTTTTTTATTTTTTGCAGGCCCGCCAAGCCCCATGGCTTTTTAGTGTCCGTTTTGGTCGGCGTGGCAAAAACAGGGCTTGCCGCGATATAGGAAACATTAAGCTTTTCAGCTTTTTCGACATCGAGCCAGGTTTCCACGGACAAGCCGATGATTGCTTTTTCTCCCAGCGCTTTGCGTGCCTCGGAATAGGGCATGTCAGACTGGCCAAGATGCACGCCCGCGGCATCACAGGCAAGAGCAACCTCCACACAGTCGTTAATAATCAACGGGATGTGATACAGCTCTAATATTTTTTTTATTTCGCGCGCTTCATCGATAAAATCGCGGGCGGGTAATTCTTTTTCCCGCAACTGAACGTAGGCCACTTTGCCTTCTGCCGCCTGCCGGACAATTTCTGTCAGTGCCCTGCCGCGGCATAAACTTCTATCGGTGACCAGATAAATTCCGCGCATTTATTATTCCTCAATTTTTAAACGTTGCGAAATATCATCCTGACTTAAGCTATAAAGAATATCCAGAAAATGCATCTGTAGCGAGCCGGGCCCGTCAGCTTTTTGCACAGCCATTTCACCCACTATACCCATTACCGCCATGGCTTGGGCTACCGCCACTTGCGCGTCATTTTCCACCGCCGCAAATGCGCCGCACAGAGCCGATGACGTGCAGCCCAAACCGGTTACCCTGGTCATCAAAGGATGCCCGTTTTGAATTTTAATAACTTTATCGTCATCAACAACATAATCCGTCTCACCGCTTACACAGACCACGCATTTATTTATCGCGCTGATTTTTTTTGCTATCGCGACCGCATCGTCGGAACTGGCCGCGCTGTCTACACCTTTTGTTTTGGTTTTCTCGTCAAAAAGAGCCATGATTTCGGAAGCGTTGCCGCGGATTATCGTCGGCGGCTCACTGCTGATCAATTCAAGCGCGGTTTGTGTTCTATAGGAAGTTGCGCCGGCACCTACCGGATCCAAAACTACCGGGATGCCTTTGATTCTGGCCTGATGGGCGGCTTCAAACATGGAGGAAATCCAAGCCTCGCTGAGCGTCCCGATATTGATAACCAGCGCTGCGGCAATACCCACCATTTCTTCCATTTCCTCTTCGGCGTGCGCCATCACCGGCGAAGCGCCGATGGCGAGCAAGGCATTGGCGGAATTGTTCATCGCCACATAATTGGTAATGTTGTGCACTACCGGCGCTTTAGCTCGTATTTCTTCTATGGCCTGATATATTCCTTTTGCGTCAATTGACATTCTTCTATCTCCTGTTTCAGATTATTAAAATAAAAAACCCTTTTCCGCCATAACCGGGAGAAAGGGCCTATAACAACTATCTTGTTTCTCCCTTCGCTGGCATTACCCAGAGCAGGTTCAACGGGTATAATCTCAGGCCAAAAATCTTAATCCTAGCCACCCCAAGTCTTTACTATCAGCGCTTTTATACGCTGTCAATCTTGATTTCAATGGGCAGACTATGTGCGTAAATATTTTCTCGGTGCAAAAACAACTACGCGCCTGCGGCGCTATTCAACAAGAAATATTTTTAACTTTACTGTAAACAGTTGTCCTGACGAAACATTTATCGGACGATTTTTATTGTGCGACTGGTATAGTTCATGCTATTTTACAAACCATATTCGGACATATCCGGAAATGATTATCACTTTAAAGGGAAATTATTTATGGCGAAATTCAAAAAAATACTCATTGCCAATCGCGGGGAAATCGCCGTGCGCACTATCCGCACCTGCAGGGATATGGGAATCACCTCCGTGGCCGTTTATTCACAGGCGGACACGGACGCGCTGCACGTTAAACTTGCCGATGAAAAATACGAAATCGGGCCGCCCGACGCGCTGGAGAGCTACCTCAACTTTGACAAAATAATAGACGCGACGAAAAAAAGCGGCGCGGACGCCATTCATCCCGGCTACGGTTTCTTGGCGGAAAACCCGGATTTTGTCGAACGCTGCGAAGAAGAGCAAATTATCTTTATCGGCCCTTCGAGCAGTTGCATGTCCAAGGCAAAACCGAAACACCGCGCCCGCCAACTGATGAGAATGATCAACATCCCGGTAACGCCCGGTTGCGACGACGCGATTGCCAGCGGCAGCGCCGAAGGATTACAACAGGCCCGCGATATCGCCGCGGATGTGGGCTATCCGGTTATTGTCAAACCGTCGGGGGGCGGCGGCGGCATCGGTATCACCATCGCCCTAAACGAAGCCGAAATAGAAAAAGCGGTTCATACCGCTGAAGTTCGCGGACGTAAAGCCTTCGGCACATCTTCTTTTTATATAGAAAAATATCTGCAGGGGATGAAGCATGTAGAATTTCAGGTGCTGGCCGACAGCCACGGCAATGTCGTGCACCTGGGCGAGCGTGATTGCTCCGTCCAGCGTCGTTTCCAGAAACTGGTGGAAGAAGCTCCCTGCCCGATTGTCAGCCCCTTCTGGAGGATGAAAATGGGCGCGGCGGCCATCGATGTGGCCTTGGCGCTGGAGTATGTCGGCGCGCTCACCGTGGAATTTTTCTACTTCCCGCAGGAAAGAAAATTTTATTTCAACGAAATCAATTCCCGTCTTCAGGTAGAACACTGCGTGACGGAACTGGTTACCGGCATCGATATCATCCGCGAGCAAATCCGCATCGCCGAAGGAGAAGAGTTGAGTTTCAGTCAGGACGATATACGCATGACCAGTCACGCTATCGAGTGCCGCATCAACGCCGAAGACGCGCTAAGGAATTTTATGCCCTCGCCGGGCATTATCGAAAAGCTCCGGCTGCCGCAGGGTCCCGGATTGCGCATCGACGAAGGAATATTCGAAGGATACAATTTCCCGTTTTATTACGACTCGCTTATGATGAAGATTATGAGTACGGGAAAAACCCGCGCCGACGCCATTGCCCGCATGAAACGCGCCCTCGCGGAACTGGAGCTTACAGGGCCAAAAACCACTATCCCCTTTCATCACGCCGTTTTGGATGCAGAAGAATTTATCAGCGGCAACTACACGACGGATCTTGCCGACCGGCCGGAAATCAAAAATACGCTCAAAAGATGATTTATCAGCCCTAAACCGGCGGCAAATCTTTATTCCTGAAATTCAGTTTTTCGTTATTCCACAAAATATTAAATTCCAAAAACAAAACCAGATATTTGCGTTATCTCCCGTCAGTCTTGTCATCTCTAGTGTGTCGAGACATCTTGTTTTTTGTAAAAAGATTTATCTGCTGATCGCTTCTCGAAATGGCCAACCTTTTTTCTCCTTCGTTCCTTCGCTTTCTTTTTATCTAAACAGCTCTCTTTAGGCTCTCTGGGTTCTCGTGTCGCGTTTCGCTTACACGAGAATGACAAAGTCATTACCCGGTCTCCCCCGGATAACGCTTTCTATTTTCCCGCCGCCCAGAACTTCATCACCGCCATAAAATACTACTGCCTGGCCTGGTGTAATCGCTTCCTGTTTTTCCTTGAATTCTACTATCATTTTTTCATTTTCTCTCTTCACAATACAGGGAGCAGGTTTTTTCCGGTAACGTATTTTTGCTTCAAGCCGCGCGGGAAAATTATCAGAAAGGAAGTTGAGCTCGCCGGCAATCAATCCGGAGGCCAACAGATCTTCCTTGCGGCCAACAACAACCTGATTTTCCTGCGCGTCTACCCTTAAAACATAGAGCGGATGTTTCGCGCTCACCCCCAGCCCGCCTCTTTGGCCGATGGTGTAATGGATAATTCCTTTATGCCTTCCCAAAATATTTCCCCGCATATCCAAAATATCGCCTGGCGTAGAAACAATACCGCGGTCGGAAAATACCTGGCCGTATTTTCCTTCTGGCACAAAACAAATATCCTGGCTCTCTGTTCTGTGTGCTGTCTTCAGGCCGGTTTTATTCGCTTTCTTCCTCACTTCGTCTTTGCTCAAATCGCCCAGCGGAAATAAAATAAACGGCAAATCCTTGGCGCGGATAACATAAAGAAAATAACTTTGATCTTTTATCTTATCTTTTGGACGCAGTAAATGCCACGTGTTATTATCTTTTTCAATACGCGCGTAATGCCCGGTAGCCAGATAATCAAATCCCAACTCGCGGGCCTTTTTTACCAAAGCGCCGAATTTAATATGACGGTTGCAATCCACGCAGGGATTGGGCGTGCGGCCGTGGCTGTATTCGCTGATAAATTTATTGATCACTTTTTCTTCCATTAAATCAGCAAATGAAAGAGTCAGGTGACGGATACTTAACTGCGCGCAGACTGCCGCCGCTTCGGAGGCAGCTTCATCCGTAAAACGCCCCGGCTGGCCACTATCCTGATGCACACCCAAAAGCATCGTCGCGCCGGTTACGTCATAACCGGCCTCATACAAAAGAAGCGCCGCCACGGAAGAATCGACTCCGCCGCTCATCGCTACTAATACTTTTTTCGATATTTTTTTCATCTTGCTTATATTTGCCCAGCCCCTCAAACGTAGCATATTATCTTGTAATTATTTTGGAAAAACAACATTATTATCAGCATCGGCTGCCTGCTTTTTTGCTGGCCAAAATATTTATTTCCCCCCACGCAGATAATGTTCCGCCAAAAAGGCCCAAAATCAATTCCGCCGCTGTTTATTATCAAAAACCTTTAGCAGCCATTTCCTCTTGACACAAGATGGCGTCCTTCTTATAATCACCCGTCAAAAAATGAACGTTTTTTTCAAATAAACCTAAAGGAGAAAGAAAAATGGTTTTTAATTACGAGAAGTTAAATGTGGAACAGGACGGAATGGTGGTCATCGCAGCTATCAACCATCCCCCGGCAAATTCCATGGGACAGGGCGTGCTAAGAGACATCGAAGATCTTTTAACAAAATGTGAAAATGATGATACAGTCCGCGCAATCATCATCACCGGCAGCGGCAATAAGTTGTTTTCCGCCGGCGCGGACATTACCGAATTCGCCAGTCTTCAAGCCGGAAATGTTCCTAAATATAACGGGAACGAAATTTATTTCAAAATTGAAAATTACCCCAAAGTAGTTATCGCCGCGATACAGGGCGGCGCTTACGGAGGAGGCTTGGAACTGGCCTGCTGCTGTCACCTGAGAATCATGGCGGAAGAAGCGACTCTGGGCCTACCGGAAGTAAAGCTGGGCTTGAACCCCGGCTGGGGCGGAACTCAGCGCCTTCCACGTTACATCGGAAAAACCAAAGCTCTGGAACTTATGCTTACCGGAGATTTTATGCCGGCAAAGGACGCGTTGGCATTAGGTCTTCTCAACAAGGTTGTGCCGCAGGCTGAAGTTCTGGAAGCAGCTAAAAAACTGGCCAAAAAACTTGCCGGCGGCGCCCCTGTCGCGCAGCGCGAAATCATGAAAGCGGTGCGCCTGGGATTGGAAACAAACCTGCGTGACGGCATCATGAAAATAGAAGCCGGCGCCAGCAAGGCACTGCAGTTTACCGAAGATTTCAAAGAGGGAGCCAAAGCCTTCCTGGAGAAAAGACCGCCTAATTTCAAAGGCCGTTAATCTTCGCAAAAGTTTAATTAATGGTCAGGGCCAGGGTGCCTTTTTGTTTTTACCGCAAGGGGCATCCTGACTAAAGCAATTACGCGTAAGCAATTTACGCACGGCATATAGCGATAATCAACCGGCTGGCTTTGCATCAAAGTTGATTCAACTTCTTGTTTTACTGGCCGGTTCGCTCAAAGGCAGTTTCTTAGATGGAAAAGTTTTTTTATCCGCGTTCTCTGGCGGTTTTTGGAGCCTCCACCGCCAAGACAAGTCTCGCAAACATCGTATTGCTTAATAATTCACAAAACGGGTATCAGGGCAGACTCTACGGCATCGGTTCTCGGGAAGGAGAGCTTGCCGGCATTAAAATTTATAAAAATGTTATGGATCTGCCCGAAACACCGGACGTCGCCATTTTTCTTACTCCGGCCAAAACAATTCCCGCTCTGATGCGCGCTTGCGGGGAAAAAGGAATAACTCACGTAGTAATCGAAGCGGGCGGCTTCAGCGAATACTCCCTGGAAGGAAGAACCCTGGAAGACGAAGTTTCGCAAATCGCCGATAAATACAACATGAAGGTTATTGGCCCCAATTGTGTAGGCACAATAAATTTTGACGTCAAAATGATGATGCCCTTCAGTTTCTTCAGCAACATTCCGGCAGAGGCAGGAAAAGTGGCGCTCATCGTTCAAAGCGGCGGTGTGGGAGGAACTTTTCTTCGTTCGTTTCACGGATACGGCATCACGCCGGGAAAGTTTGTGGCGATAGGCAACAAGCTACAGCTCGATGAAACACATTTTCTGGAATATTTATTGCAAGACGAGAAAACAGAAATAATCACGGCATATCTTGAGGGTTTCAAACGCGGCAGAGAGTTTTTTGATCTGGCTATGCGCTCCCCCAAGCCGATTATTGTTTTAAAATCCAACCGCAGTCAGGCAAGCGAAAAAATCGCCCAGTCTCACACGACAGCACTCTCCGGCAGTGATGACGTAGCGGGCGCGGCTTTCAAACAGGCCGCGATAATCAGGGTGGAAGATGAAATCAATTTAATCAATGCCGTAAAAATCATCGGGATTCCGCTAATGAGAGGCAGGCGCGTAGCTGTTCTTTCCCGCTCCGGGGGGCACGCTGTTTTGACCGCGGACGCCTGTGCTAAATTAGGCTTTGAAATGACGCCCTTTCCCGAATCTTTTTTAAAAAAAATTAAAACTATTTATCACACTCGGGTAATCGCTCATCAAAACCCCTTGGATTTAGGAGAAATATTCGATTACACGATATTTACCGATATCCTGGAAGAAGCTTTAAAGCTGGACGTTTTTGACGGTGTTCTTTTTAACCATCTCTATGTCGCGCAGTACGAAGCGCAGATGTCGCGTACTTTTTTGCAGGGCGTGGAAAAACTGGTGGCTAAATATAAAAAACCGGTCGCGCTGGCCATGATTTCCGCGCGGGAAGAAATTATGGACGTTTCTAAAAATTATTCTTTCCCGATCTTTAC
>DHGA01000031.1 GCA_002402545.1 Syntrophaceae bacterium UBA4810 | reverse complement strand
ACGTTATTGATATCGACTATTTTTCTGTCTTCCAGAAAGAACTGATCGACAACTTCGTTATTATCATCGTACACGGTTGAAGCGATGCTGGGCCTGTAATCTTTTAGCGTTTCCACAGTGGGCAGATCAAGGGTTGCCGCGTAGTAAAGAACGGTACCGACAACCGAGAGAACAAGTATGGACGCGACGACAATAGCGAAAAGTATAAACAGGTGAACTAATTTGTTGACTTCCCCATCGCCCACACTGTCACGATAATATTTTAAACGTTTAAAAGGCATGTTTATCCTAATTCTTCTTTCTAATCAGAATTTTGTTTCTTTTGTTTTTTGGCAAATTTGGCCACAAATATACTTACTAAATACAAAAACATCAAGGGGATAGCCATCAGTATTTGACTTAAAGCGTCCGGCGAAGGAGTCAGTGCGGCGGCAATGATAAAAATGAATAAAATAGCGAATTTCCACTGTTTAACCAGCATGCCGGCATTGACGATGCCCAGTTTGGTCAAAAAGAAGATAAATACGGGTAGTTCAAAAGACAAACCAAAACCAAGTAAAAAAGTGACAAACAGGGATAAATATTCACGGAAGGAAATCATCGCCTGCAGGTATTGATTGTTGAAGCTGATGAAAAATTTAAAAGCGGGAGGCAGAACAACCGCGTAACCGAAAACAATACCGCCTAAAAAAAGTAAAGTAGAAAAGAAAACAAAGGGAATCACGTATCTTTTTTCTTTGGGCAGCAATCCCGGGGAGATAAACTTCCATATCTGGTAAAGGATAAAGGGGCTGGTCAGCATCAGCGCCGCGAAGAAAGACAATTTCATGTAAACGAAAAACGCTTCGGTAACGCCGATGTACACAAGGTGGCTGTCCGCCGGCAGAACCTGCGTGATGGGTTTGGTGATAATTTCAAAAACAAAATCTTTAAAATAAAAACATACAAGGAAGCCGGCGCCCAAAATAATGATAATGCGTAAAAGCCGCTTGCGCAGCTCTATCAGGTGTTCGGTAAGCGACATTTTATTATCTTTGCTGGATTCCATAAAGTGAACGCGTTATAAGAAATTTTAGCCTTCGGGATTTTTTTCTTCCGGCTGCCCAGGTTCAGCCTCTGTTTCTGTGTCGTCCGATTTTTTCATTAAAAGCGAATTTTTCAGGGCGTCATCCTGAGGTTCTTCTTTTTCATCTTCTTTCATGGTTTGTTTTATATCATCGGTTAGGCCATCCGCCGCCCGTTTGAGTTCGCCGAAGCTTTTGCCTAAAGATTTAGCCAGATCGGGCAGCTTCTTAGGGCCCACGATAAGCAGAGCGATTATCGCGATGATGATCAGTTCCTGAAAGCCTATATTGAACATTAACCCCTCATCCGCTGGAAAATTGAGTAATTAGCCTATATGTTGACAGCCGTTTTTGTCAATGGTTTTTCCGGCGCTTGTCGGTGGGTTGTGGCGATAAGTTATCAGGATTTATGCTGGCAAGAGCAATGACTTTGAATTAATATGATTTTGACCCGACTAAAAATGGAAGGGCTATAATGTGATGAAAGTAGAGTTTTACTGCTGGAGCAGGTGAAGTACCTGCTGTCAGACAAGAGAGTTTCTCTTGCGCAAGAAAGTTGAATTTACCGAACGTGATTTTTTCAAAGATGCATTCAGCCGCGCGGAAATCGAAAAATTACTGCAGGGCGGCAAGCCCTCCGAGATGTTCAATTTCCGCAGCCCCAGTTTCAAGAAAATGGAATTGGAACAAGATAAACTAACTGACACGCAACTGATTGACCTGATGCTCAAAGAACCGCGTCTTATCCGCCGGCCAATCGTGAAAATAGGTAAAAAAGTTTATTTCGGCGCGGACAGCAAAGTATTATCCGACATCTTGAAATAAAAGAGATTTTTTAAGTGGGTTTCTTTTGCCGCCGGGGAAATATTTTGCGCTTTAAATTCATTTGTGATACATCAACACATCTTTAAGTGATTAAAATCAGGGAGGTTACGCATGCCGAAAAAAACTGGTATTGTTAAAGACCAGCGTTATCTGCAGCATTCAGCCGGCGCTTATCATCCGGAAAGCCCTGAGCGCCTGGCGGCGGTGCATGCGATTCTGGACAAACCGGCCATAGCGCAGAAGTTTATACAGCTAGCGCCTAGAGAGGCCACCCACAAAGAAATTGAAATGATTCATGCTCCTTCCTACGTTGAATATATTGCCAGCACCGCGGGCAAAGATTGTGTTTATCTTGATCCGGACACAGCCACCAGCCCGGAAAGTTACGAAATAGCAAAGCTTGCCGTTGGTGGCCTGCTCACTGCTATCGACGCGGTGATGCAGAAAAAAGTCGATAACGCTTTCGCGTTGGTTCGTCCGCCCGGGCATCACGCGGAATACGACCGCGCGGCCGGTTTCTGCATTTTCAATAACGTTGCTATCGGCGCGCTGCACGCCATCAAAAAATATAATCTGAAAAAAATTCTGATTGTAGATTGGGATCTGCATCACGGCAACGGCACGCAGCACAGTTTTGAAGACGACCCGCGGGTTTTGTATTTTTCCACGCATCAGTATCCTTATTATCCCGGCACGGGAAGCCTCCAGGAAATTGGCCGGGGCAAAGGCGAAGGTTATACCATCAATGTTCCGCTTAGCACCGGGGCGGACGACGCGGCTTTTGTGAAAATTTTCCGAAAAATTCTGAAGCCCGCGGCCTTGCAATATAAACCTGATTTTGTGCTTCTTTCCGCCGGTTTCGATACATATTTTCAGGACCCGCTGGGCGGCATGCGCGTGACCCCAAAGGGATTTGCCGCGCTCACCAGAATAATGCTTGATATTGCGGAAAGCTGTTGCGAGGGACGATTCGTAGTCGTGCTTGAGGGCGGTTATCATGTTATGGGTCTGGCTGAATCGATAAAAGCGGTGCTCGAGGAAATGCGAGGCGATACTGTTTGTGCCGAAGAAAGGCTCGCCGCGATGGAGAAAGAAGCGGGAGCGGTAGCGGACAATGTCATCAAACAGGTAACGGCGAAAATCAAGCCGTACTGGAACGCATAGAATAGTTGGGAGGAAAAATTTGAAGTTAACAGCTCAGGAAGTTGAATATGTCGCGCATCTGGCGCGTCTGGAAATAACGCCGCAGGAAAAAGAAAAATTTACCGCGCAGCTAAACGATATTCTGCTCTACATCGATAAGCTCAACGAACTGGACACCAAAGGCGTGGAGCCGATGAGCCATGCCATTGGCGTCACCAACGCTTTTCGCGCAGATAAAGTTGCCGCGTCTATCGGGACGGAAAAAACGCTGGCGAACGCGCCGGATGGGCGAGGGGAGTTTTTTCGCGTCCCGAAAGTGATCGAATGACGACCTCGGAAAAAGCTCATCTGCTGCGTTGCGCTGCAGTCTTCGTCACTGCGACGTACGAACAAAGTACGCCTCGTTCCTCAGCCTTTTCGCGCCTTGCACCTGAGGCATTTTGCGAGGTCTTTTGGACAGAGAAATTAAATATTAACTTAGGGTGAAATTACAAATATTTATGGAATTATATCAATCAACCATTCACGAACTGCAAGATAAAATCAAAGAAGGAAAAACAACAGCCACGGCAATTACTAAGTCAGTTTTACAAAGAATTGACGCGGTGGAAGAAAAAGTCCATTCCTATATCCGCGTGATGAAGGATGAAGCGCTGTCTGCTGCTGCTGAGGCCGATAAAGAAATTAAAAAAGGCAACATCAAGCCGCTTTCCGGTATTTCCATCGCGCTTAAAGACATTGTCTGCACCAAAGGGATTGCCACCACCTGCGGTTCGCATATTCTGCATAATTTTGTTCCGCCCTATGATGCCAGCGTGGTGGAAAAACTGCGCGCCGCCGGCGCGATATTTGTCGGCAAGACGAACATGGACGAATTTGCCATGGGCTCTTCCACGGAAACATCGTATTTTGGCCCCACGCGAAACCCGTGGGATTTAGAGAGAATTCCCGGCGGCTCCAGCGGCGGCTCCGCGGCGGCAGTAGCCGCGGATGAATGTGTGGCCTCCATCGGTTCCGACACAGGCGGCTCTATCCGCCAGCCGGCGGCCTTGTGCGGTATTGTCGGCATGAAACCTACATACGGCCGCGTATCTCGCTTCGGACTAATCGCTTTTGCCTCATCGCTAGATCAGATCGGCCCATTCACCAAAGACGTGGAAGACTGCGCGATTATGATGAATGTTTTAGCCGGTTATGACCGCAGAGAATCCACATCTGTTAATATAGATGTTCCCGATTACCGGCAGTTTGCCGGCCGGGATATCAAAGGCTGGAAAATCGGTATTCCCAAAGAATATTTCGTGGAAGGGATTGATCCGGAAGTTAAAGCCGCTATCGAAGCGTCAATTAAGACCATGGAAAAATGCGGCGCGCAAAGTGTGGAAATATCGCTGCCGCACACGCAATATTGTCTGGCGGTTTATTATATTATCGCGCCAGCGGAAGCATCATCCAACCTGGCGCGCTACGATGGTGTCAAATACGGATTCCGCGCCCCGGCAAGTGAGCTTTTGGATATGTACAAAAAAACGCGCATGCAGGGATTCGGCGCGGAAGTAAAGCGCCGCATCATGATCGGCACTTACGCTCTTTCCGCGGGCTATTATGACGCCTACTATAAAAAAGCGTCTCAGGTGCGCGCGCTCATCAAAAAAGATTTTGAAGAAGCGTTTAAAAAATGCGATGTGATTCTGACACCGACCACGCCCACGCCGGCTTTTAAAATCGGCGAAAAAACCGACAATCCGCTGCAGATGTATCTTTCCGATATTTTTACCATTTCCACAAATCTCGCGGGAATACCCGGTATTTCCCTGCCCTGCGGCTTTACTAAATCCGGCCTGCCCGTCGGAGTGCAGTTTTTAGCCGGACATTTTCAGGAAGGAAAATTAATCCAGGTTGCTTCAGCTTATGAACGAAAAGCGCAAATCGAAAAAAGGAGACCGAAGCTGTAATGGAGTTTGAAACGGTCATCGGGCTGGAAGTGCACGCCCAAATGTTAACAGAAACGAAAATATTCTGTAGTTGTTCCACCAAATTCGGCGCCGCGCCTAACAGCCACACTTGCCCGATTTGTCTCGGTATGCCAGGTGTTTTGCCGGTGCTCAACAAAAAAGTGGTCGAATACGCCATGAAGATGGCGCTTGCGACTAACTGCGCGATTAATCCTACCTGTGAATTTGCCCGCAAAAATTATTTTTATCCCGACTTGCCCAAGGGTTATCAGATTTCGCAATACGCTTATCCGCTGGCCGAGCACGGCTGGTTGGAACTGGAGGTTAACGGCGGCAAGAAAAGAATCGGTATCACCAGAATTCACATGGAGGAAGACGCGGGGAAACTCCTGCATGACGAACATAACCCGGTCAGTTACGTGGATTTGAACCGCACTGGCGTGCCGCTGATTGAAATTGTCAGCGAGCCGGATATCCGCGGAGCCGAAGAAGCGGCGGATTATCTCAAGCGCCTGCACGAAATTCTGGTTTATCTGGAAATCTGCGACGGCAATATGGAGGAAGGATCTTTCCGCTGTGATGCCAATGTTTCCATCCGTCCGAAAGGCCAAAAGGAATTCGGCACGCGCGCGGAACTCAAAAACATGAATTCATTCCGCAATGTTCAGCGCGGTTTAGAATATGAAATTAAAAGGCAGCAGTACATCGTGGAAAACGGCGGCACGATTGTGCAGGAAACAAGACTCTGGGATGACGCGCAGGGCGTGACCAACTCTATGCGCGGCAAGGAAGAAGCGCACGACTACCGCTATTTTCCTGATCCTGATTTGGTGCCGGTTATCGTCGATGAGGCCTGGATTGGCAAAATCCGCGCGGACATGCCGGAGTTGCCGCAGGCGAAGCGCGAAAGATTTATCAGCGAGTATCAAATTTCCGCTTATGATGCGGGCGTGCTCACCTCCGAAAAAGCGTTGGCCGGTTACTTTGAGGAAGTGGTGGCAATCTGCGCCAAGCCCAAACAGGCCGGCAACTGGCTGATGGGCGACGTTATGAAGTTTCTTAACGAGGATAAAAAAACAATCCGTGAATGTCCGATTACCGCCGCGTCTCTGGCGGAAATGATTAATCTCATTGACGCCGGCACCATCAGCGGTAAAATGGCCAAAGACATTGTGGAAGAAATGTATCAAAGCGGGAAAAACCCACGGGAAGTCATTGCCGAAAAAGGCATGGTGCAGATTACGGATGAAGCGGCGCTGGCCAAAACCATCTCTTCGATCATTGATGCCAATCCGCAGCAGCTTGCCGATTATCGAGCGGGCAAGGAAAAACTTTTTGGTTTCTTTGTCGGTCAGGTAATGAAGGCCACGCAGGGTAAAGCCAACCCGCAGATAGTAAATGACCTGCTCAAGAAAATGCTTGCCAAATAATGATTAAGACAATCAGCTGGAAAAACAATAAAGCAGTTTTCATCGATCAAAGGGTTTTGCCCGCCGCGGAAAAGTATATTACCTGCACGTCATACAAACAGGTTATCGCCGCGATTAAAAATCTCACCGTGCGCGGCGCGCCCGCCATCGGCGTGGCGGCGGGTTTTGCCGCGGCGCTCGGAGCTTTAAATCTTGGCGAGCTGACTCCTGACAAATTCCGGCAAAAATTTTTTGCCATCTGTGATGAAATAAACCAGGCGCGCCCGACGGCGAGAAACTTAGCTTGGGCGCTCGAGCGCATGAAAAGGCGTTTTACGCTTGTCCGGAATTTTCCCCCGCTCAAGATCACCGCGGCATTAATCGATGAGGCAAAACGAATTTATAGCGAAGATATCGAAACAAACCGCAAGCTCGGAAAAAATGGTGCGCGGTTAATTGCTCAGCGCGATAATATTCTCACGCATTGTAATGCAGGCGCGCTGGCGACGGCCGGATACGGCACGGCACTGGGTGTAATCCGTTCGGCAAAAGGTCAAGGAAAGAAACTTCATGTTTACGTGGATGAAACCAGGCCCGTCCTGCAGGGAGCACGCCTTACCGCCTGGGAACTGAAAAAAGAAAAAATTTCTTTCACGCTGATTACGGACAATATGGCGGGCTTTTTAATGCGGCAGGGCAAGATCGATAAGATAATCGTCGGCGCGGACAGGATTGCCGCCAACGGCGATACGGCAAATAAAATCGGAACATATTCACTGGCAGTTTTGGCCAAAGAGCATAATGTGCCTTTTTACGTGGCCGCGCCGTTTTCCACAATTGATGTTAGTATAAAATCGGGAGAGAAAATACCGATTGAGCAAAGGAATCCATTGGAAGTAACACGCGTGCAGGGCAGAAATATCGCGCCCAAAGGCACAAAAGTTTACAATCCCGCGTTTGATGTTACGCCCGCAAATTACATTACCGCGATTATCACGGAGCAAGGCATTCTGAAAAAACCATACACTGTATCCATCAAACGGGCGCATCAAGGAGTAAAACATTAATGAAACTGTTTCTTTTTGATTTTGACGGCGTGCTGGTCGACTCGCTGGATGTTTATGAAAAGACGGTCACGGAGTGCCTGATAAAAATTAACCAGCCGCTGACGCGCGGCCGGGAAGAATTTCTGGAACTTTTCGAAGGAAATTTTTATGAATCGCTGGTGGAAAAAGGCGTGGATCTGGAAGCGTTTATGAAAGCGTCTATCAATATTTTAGCGCAGGTTAAAATAAAAGACATTAAGCCGATTGAAGATGCTGTGCCGGTGGTCGCGAAACTGCACAAAAAACATTGCCTGATTGTAATTTCTTCCAACGAAACCGCATCGATCAGGGAGGCGTTGGAACTGTTTAAATATGACGACTACTTTAGGGAAATTCTCGGTTCCGACTTTATGCTCAGCAAAAAAGATAAAATTCTTTACGCGATAAAAAAATATCAACTCCCCCCTGATGATATTTATTACATCGGCGATACAACCGGCGACATCAAAGAAGGAAAACAGGCAGGCGTGAAGACAGTGGGCGTCACCTGGGGCTGGCATGACCGCACAAAAATGACCGCGGCAAAACCGGATTATCTTTTTGACCAACCAAAAGAGTTGCTTAGATTAAATTAGAATGTTGAGTTAAAGATGATGGAGATTCTGGAATATATAAAATCGTGGTCTGTTCTTAAGTGGATTGTGCTGGTGCTTATTGCCGGATTCATCGGCCAGTTCGGTCGAATGATGGCGGAGGCCATCGTCAAAAAAATCCGGCAGCGCAACGCTCAAAAAGAGAATTTATCGGCAACAGAAACAAAGACTACAGTGTCATCTACAACAGCAGTTACAGATAAAAAACTTATTAAGGCCATGGCCAAAGCCAGGAAGAAAGAGGTAAAGAAAAAATGACCGGCGCGCCTGATGCTTTAATCGGAAAATACTTTCAAATGAGTTTCCAGAAGGCGCTCTTTGTCAAAATCTTTAAGTTTGAGATATTTAGGAGTAGTGCCGGCAAAGGCGCATTTGGGCGCCAAACCGATTAATTCCGACTCCAGTATTTCTACGCCGCGTTGCGCGGCCAGCTTTTCTACCTCATCGTAAACAACTTTAAATGGTGTTTTGCGGCAATTGGTTAGGTTCATGGAGACCTGCGCGATGCCGCGACTTTTCAAAATAACGCCAATCGCCCGTAAATGCTGAAAGCCGCCGCTTTTTTCCCTTATTTGAGAGGCTATTTTCTGAACCAGGCGCAAATCATCGCAAGCAAGATTTATATTGTACGCCACCAAAAGTTCCCGAGCTCCCACCGCCGTCGCTCCCGAGCGTGGATTGAAATCCGTGCCTCCAACATCCGGCGCGTCTTCAGGACGCGACATTTTATCCTCAAGCGCTTCATATCCGCCCCGGCGAACATGCGGTAGTTCAGCGCAGTTATCTTTGAGCGCGGCAAAGCCGTAAAAATACACCGGTATTCCAAATCGTTCATACAATTTATTGCCGAAAGAGTGCGCCACTTCAACCGCGTCTTTCATTTTTGTTTTACCGAGCGGTATAAAGGGCACAACATCAACTGCGCCCAGCCGGGGATGCACTCCTGTCTGCTTGCGCATATCAATCAGCTTCAGGGCTTTACCTGAAGCCGCAAGCGCGGCTTCCAGAACATCATCCGGTTTTCCCAAGAAGGTGAAAACACTGCGGTTATGATCGGCATCCGAGCTAAAATCTATCAGGTGTATATGTTGATGAGATTCCAATACTTTAGCTATAGCCGCGACCTTTTTCTGATCACATCCTTCACTGAAATTTGGTACGCATTCGATAATTTTCATTTTTACGCCTGATAAATTATTTTGGCCGGTAATTCAATGCAGGTTAATTGTGCGCCATACACGGCGCCGGTGTCAATGCCTATTTTATTTTTTTCGATAAGTGGCCGGCTAAAGCGAGTATGCCCGAAAACAACGATTTTTCCAAAGTCATCAGATGAATCGATAAATTCCCGGCGCACCCATACTAAATCGTCAATTTTTTGTTTTAGCAGCTCCAATCCCGGCATTAACCCGGCATGAACAAATAAATAATTTTCGGTTTCGTAATAAGGAAAAAGAGATTGATAAAACTGCAAATGTTTAACCGGAATTTTCTTTTTTCTTTCCTGGGGGGAGTCGGTGCCGGCGATATCGTAGTCCACGAGAGTATATCTGCCGCCGTTGGCTAAATACAATTCCTCGTCAATGCCTTCCAGGTAATTCAAGAACATAAGTTCGTGATTGCCCATGAGATAAAATATGTTTTTATAAGTATGTTTTAAGTTGATGACATAATCGACAACTTCCCGGCTTTGTGTCCCGCGGTCGATGTAATCCCCCAGGAAGACCAGCCGATCTTTTCGCGGATCTGCCGGAATTTTTCCGATGAGCTCTTCGAGCTTATCGAGGCAGCCGTGAATGTCGCCAATGGCAAATATTTTGTTCATAATAAATGCCGCGCTGTTTTGACCATTTAATCAAGAATTGCCGCGACAAAATCCTCGCTGTCAAAATCACGCAAATCATCCAAGCCTTCGCCCACGCCGATATAACGCACCGGCAGTCCCAGTTCATGGACGATGCGGACAACCACGCCGCCCTTGGATGTTCCGTCTAATTTTGTCAAAACAATCCCACTGGCTCTTATTTCTTCCTTGAAAATTTTTGCCTGAATCAGGGCGTTTTGCCCGGTAGTCGCGTCCAGAACAAGCAAGGTCTCCTGCGGCGCTCCGGACAATTTGCCGCCGATCACTCGTTTAATTTTTTTGAGTTCTTCCATTAAATTGACTTTGGTGTGCAGGCGGCCGGCGGTATCGATGATCATTACGCCAGTATAACCGCTGCTGATTTTTCCTAAAGCGTCAAAAACCACGGCGGCTGGATCGGCATTCATTTTTTGACGTATAACCGGTACATCCGCCCGCTGCCCCCATATTTCCAGTTGTTCAATGGCCGCCGCCCGGAAAGTATCAGCCGCGACCAGCGTAACCTCGTGTCCGGCGCCGCGCAACACGCCCGCCAGTTTACCGATGGTTGTGGTTTTGCCGCTGCCGTTGACCCCCACAACCATGATTACATACGGAGAGCCGGAGGTTATGTTTAAGTTAACTTGAGCTTTGCGCAATATAGCGGCCATGTGCTCGCGCAGAACTTTTTTGATTTGCGCGGCGTTGCCCAGTTCCCGACGCTTGATTTTCTCTTTTACATCGTCAATTAATTCAAGCGCGAACTGAGGCCCCAGATCAGCGCTAATTAATAATTCCTCCAGCTCTTCAAAAAGCTCATTATCCAGAGCTTTTTCCCCTAAAAGCAGGGAATCAAGATTTTTTGCCAGCGCGTCACGCGTTCTGGTTAACCCGGCCTTTAGTTTTTTAAAAAAACCGTTTTGTCCCATAACAAAAACACTTCTTTGCTTTTTTGTCTTTAATAGCGAGTTTTTCCGCACAAGTAAAGAAAGGATTAATTGAGATTTACCGATACCAG
>DHGA01000089.1 GCA_002402545.1 Syntrophaceae bacterium UBA4810 | reverse complement strand
CAGCCGATTGAGCATAAATATATTTCCCGCGCCATTGAAAACGCTCAAAAACGCGTTGAAGGGCAGAATTTTGATATTCGTAAACACCTGCTTGATTACGACGATGTAATGAACAGGCAAAGAAAAGTAATTTATGAGCAGCGCAAAAAAGTGTTACGCGGAGAGGATTTATGGGCAGATATTAATGAAATGATTGATGAGATTGTTGATGATCTTCTGCTGGAATTCATTGATGAAAAAGCTCATATTTCTGAGTGGAATTTAAAAGGTCTGGAAGACGCGGCATACAAGCAGTTCAGTTTAAAACTTAAATTATATGAAGAAAGAAAATTCAATTCTGCACAAGATTTACGTGAGTATATTGTCAGCAGTATTAAGCAGCTTTTGACCGAAAAAGAGAAAGAATTCGGACAAGAGCTTATGAATTACCTCATGAAGGTTATAATGCTCCAGGCCATAGATATACACTGGAAAGAACACCTGCTGTCCATGGATCATCTTCGTGAGGGCATCGGGTTGCGCGGTTATGGTCAAAAAGACCCGATCAGGGAATATCAGCGTGAAGGTTATGAAATGTTCATGGACATGATATTCCGTGTCAAAATGCATTCAATAGAAAAATTGTGCATGGTAAGAATTCAGCGTGAAGAAGAAGTAGAAGAAATCAGGCAAAAACAAAAACAGGACTATGTTATGAGCCGCGGGGAAGACACGCCCGCCAAGCAGACAATAAAACGTGAAGGCGGCAAAGTTGGAAGGAATGATCCTTGTACCTGCGGAAGCGGCAAAAAATATAAAAAATGTTGCGGCGCGTAATCAACAAGAGGAGTTTTAGTGATGTCTACAAAAACAAAAAAAATAAGTGTCCCCGGTTTTCTGGCTAATGGAATATCGGTTGGAATTAAACCCTCTGATGAAAAGGACCTCGGTTTAATATTTTCCACTACTCCCGCAAAAGTGGCGGCTGTATTTACAAAAAATTCATTCAAGGCCGCGCCGCTTATAATAAATACAGAACGCGTAAAACGAGGCATAGCTCAGGCGATTATTACCAACAGCGGTTGCGCAAACGCCGCTACCGGAAAAGAAGGTTACAAGGATGCCTTAAGTGTTTCTGCGGAATTGACAAATCAGCTGAACATTAAAGAGGAACTGATTTTATTGAGCTCAACCGGTGTTATCGGAAAAAGACTCCCTGTTAAAAAAATTAACAGCGGGATAGGAAAGCTGGTCAAAGGCCTTAATGAATTGGGAATTGAAGACGCTCAACGTGCGATGATGACAACAGACAAATTTCCGAAAATTGCCATACGCAAGGGAACAGTAGGCGCTAAAGATATTACTATTTGTGGAATCGCTAAAGGAGCGGGCATGATTGAGCCTAATATGGCCACATTGTTAACCTACGTAATGACGGACGCGTTGATTGACAATAAAGCATTAAATACGGTTTTCCATCAGGCCATAGATTCAACTTTCAATTGTATCAGTGTCGATGGTTGCATGAGCACCAATGACATGGCGATTATTTTAGCTAACGGACTGGCCAATAATAACCCCCTGGAGAGGGCTCAGGCGCGACTGCAGAGATTCAGGGATATGCTCTGTGATGTTTTACAGGAATTGTGCCAGGCGGTTGTTCGTGACGGGGAAGGGGCGACAAAATTTATTACTATTTCCGTTGAGGGGGCAAAATCGAGGTCTGATGCGAGGCGGGCAGCCTATGCTGTGGCCAATTCCAATCTGGTTAAAACAGCTTTTTTCGGTCATGATCCCAACTGGGGGAGAATTATTGCGGCTCTTGGTTCCGCGGGAATTCCTCTTGAAAAAGAAAAGGTTACACTTTCCATGGGGGGAATATTGGTTTTTTCTCAGGATGGCCCCACGAATTTTAACGCCAGTAAATTAAAGGATATATTCCAGAAAGATAAAATTGAAGTGCGTATAAGTCTGGGGGGCGGCGATAAATCGTATTATGTCTACACATCTGACTTATCCCACGATTATATAAAAATAAACGCCGAATACTCAACTTAGATCGCCTAAAAGAGGGAAGATATTAGATTTATTATTGTATTTATTAATATAACTTGAACATTTAGTTCATATATGTTAAGTGCCGCCAGACTTCACACACCCTTGGATTACCGGTATGTTGCTTTCTCGAAAGTTTGCTGTGTAAATTGAAGAGGGTGGAGGTATAAAAACAAAAAAGGAGAATAAAATGTCAGCAATTTCAATGAAACTGTTACTCGAAGCCGGTGTCCATTTTGGGCATCAGACGAACAAGTGGAACCCCAAAATGAAGCCTTATATTTTTGGGGCCAGAAACAACATTTACATTATTGATCTACAACAAACGGTGGGCATGTTTCAGACTGCTTATAATTTTGTTGTGGAAAAAGTGGCTGAAGGAAAAGAAATTCTTTTTGTCGGAACAAAAAAACAGTCACAGGAAGCGATTAGAGAGGAAGCCGTGCGCTGCCAAATGCCATATGTCAATCAGCGCTGGCTGGGCGGAATGTTGACAAATTTTGCTACAATCAAGAAAAGCATTGACCGTCTAAATACGTTAGCCAAGATGTTTGAAGACGATTCAATTAAAGCCTTTCCCAAAAAAGAAATAACGTCATTACAGAAAGAAATGCAGAAACTGGAAAATGTTTTAGGCGGTATTCGCAGCATGAAAAAAATTCCTGCCGCGATATTCGTTGTGGATCCGAACAGAGAGCATATAGCGATAAACGAAGCAAAAAAGTTAAAAATTCCCATTGTCGCCATTGTGGACACTAATTGTGACCCGGAAGGCATTGATTATATTATCCCCGGCAATGATGACGCGATAAGGGCCATTAAGCTTTTCGCGTCTAAGTTCGCGGATGCTGTCCTGGAAGGGAAAAAGCGGTTTGAAGAAAAAATATCCGCTGAATCGAATAAAATGTCCGAGAAGCAGACCCGGGAAAGAGAGCCAGAATCAGATATTCCCGAAAGCGTGGAAATGGAAGATTAGTTATTAGGCTTTTAAAATTCAAATAATAATAAATTGTTTTTTTGAAAATGTATCAGGGAGGAAAAAAAATTGGAAATATCGTCAGCAATGGTTAAACAATTAAGAGATAAAACCGGCACAGGAATGATGGATTGTAAGGAAGCGCTTATCGCTTCTGACGGTGATTTTGAAAAAGCGGTGGATTTTTTAAGGAAAAAAGGATTATCCGCGGCGACCAAAAGATCATCCAAAGCCGCCAAAGATGGAACGATCGCTTCCTATATTCACATGGGGGGACGAATAGGCGTGATAGTGGAAATTAACTGCGAAACAGATTTTGTCGCGAAAACAGAAGATTTTCAGACAGCGGCCAAGGATGTGGCCATGCACATTGCCGCGTCTAACCCGCTTTATCTGCGCCCGGAAGAAATTCCCCAGGAGGATTTAGAAAGAGAAAAGGAAATATACCGCAGCCAGTTGAAAGAAGAAAATAAGCCGGAAAAAATATGGGACAAAATAATAGAGGGTAAATTAAATAAATTTTATGAAGACGTTTGTTTGACAAAGCAGAAATTTATAAAAAATACTGATATTAACATTGAAACCCTGATCAATAGTATGATCGCGAAAACAGGTGAAAATATAATTATTCGCAGGTTTGCCAGATTTCAGCTGGGTGAGGAAATCAAAAAATAAAGAAAATATATGCCTGAAAATATGAAAAAAATTCATTACAAAAGAATTCTGCTGAAATTAAGCGGTGAATCTCTTTTGGGCAAGAAAAAATTCGGCATTGATCCGGAAGCGGCAAGCTTCATTGCCCGCGAAATTAAAGCCGTTTGCTCATTGAAGGCGCAGGTAGGCATTGTTGTCGGCGGCGGGAATATATTTCGCGGCATAGAAGGAAGTTCAAACGGAATAGACAGAACTTCCGCGGACTATATGGGCATGCTGGCCACAGTAATTAATAGCCTGGCGCTGCAAAGCGCTCTGGAAGAGCAGGGTTTGGCCACCAGAGTTCAGACATCAATTTCCATGCATGAAATTGCCGAGCCCTTTATCCAAAGGAGGGCGGTTCGTCATCTGGAAAAAGGCAGAATCGTAATTTTTGCCGGAGGAACCGGCAATCCGTATTTTACTACAGACACAGCCGCGTCGCTTCGGGCAATGGAAATTCGCGCTGATGTTATTATGAAGGCTACAAAAGTTGACGGAGTATATGACAGCGATCCGTTTAAAAACAAAAACGCGAAGAGGTATGAAAAAATCAGTTATATTGAAGTGTTGACTAAAAACCTTAAAGTAATGGATGCAACAGCTATATCTTTGTGCCGCGACAATTCGATGCCGATTATTGTTTTTGATATGCAGAAAAAGGGTAACATCAAAAACGCTATATGCGGTAAAAAAATTGGAACATACGTGGGGGAATAGTATGA
>DHGA01000055.1 GCA_002402545.1 Syntrophaceae bacterium UBA4810 | reverse complement strand
TGGCCAATGCCGGCGGCTGCTGGGATAACGGCAAGAAGATTGTAGAAGTAGATTTAAAGATGAAAAATACTCCTCTCCATGAAGCGACCGTCGTGGGTGACACCGTCGGCGACCCCTTCAAAGATACTTCTTCTGTTTCTTTGAACCCGGTCATCAAATTCACCACGCTGTTTGGGTTGCTGGCTGTCGAAATCGCCGTGACTATGACTGACCCGAATCTGAAGCTCGGCATGGCCATCGCCTTTTTCCTGATTGCTCTGGTATTCGTGTATCGTTCATTCTACGGTATGAGAATTTCCAGCGAGTCTTTGAGCGAAGAAAAAGCTGCTGTTAAAGTTAAAGCAAAAGCCAAAGGAAAAAAGAAATAAAACTTAACAACCTTTAACCAAGAAGGGCGTCTCTTTCCGGGACGCCCTTTTTTATGCGAAGATAATATCTTTTAATGTTTTTATTCTGATATTAAACTCTCCAATATTCTCGTTGCGGGGTCCTACAAAGCCGAAAATATGGTGACACCATACTACTTTATTCTTCGCTTAGAATAGTTTCCAGTATCCTTGCCGCGGAAGCAACAAAACCGGGACACTTCTGAATAAAGACACCGGATTGCCTGGCCTGCATTAAACTTTCTTTTGAGCTAATATCGTAGCCGAGAATTTCACTGCATAGAATACTTTTATTTTCGGAGGCAAAGCGTTCCAGAAGTTCCCTTCCCTTCTGATATGCTTTGTCTTTGGATTCGAGCTTTGTATTATCCGTCGAGCCGAATTTCGCGCCGAGAATCAACGCCGCGCCGGATACCGCGCCGCAAACATGCCCGGTCCTGCCGATGCCACCGCCTAAAACAGACGCCATTTTCACTATTTCTTCTTCATTCAGACCCACATCCTCGGCATAGGTTTTTACAATCGCCTGCGCGCAGTTATAGCCTATTTTCATATAACCCGCTGCTCTCTGAGATTTATCCATTTTTCAATAACTCCTTGCTTGGTCGATCTAAGTAATTCTGTTCGCTAAGTTGATCAATCTAGATATACCTTGACATTGTCATTATTTTCTACTTCATTGCTTATTAAATATCAATTTTTTCAGAAAGGATAAATTTATGACGTTAACTTTCAGCATTGGTTCAGTTTTGGCGCTTGTCTCGGGGATTATTATTCTCGCCTTCCCTAAATTGCTTAATTACATTGTAGCTATATATCTGATTGTAATAGGTATTTTAGGATTGTTGGGATATAGCAATATCAATTTCCGCTGAGATTGCTTCGCGTCCATAAATAGAGTCTGACAATGGCGCAAGTTGAAATATTCGAGATTACAGCGCCATGCTGGGACGATCCCGCAATTACGCGTGGTGAAATAGCTGAAGATTGCTTCGCCTGTAAAACAGGCTCGCAATTACTTTGCGATTTTGCAAAATTAAGCTTTGTCGTATTGCAAGAAAATCATGGAAAAAGTCGCGCGTCCCTGCGTGGCAGAGCGCAAATCCGTGGAATAGCCAAACAGCGCTTTAAGTGGCACTTTGGCTTTAATTTCACTGATTATCCCTCTGGGATTAACCGCCTGAATTTCGCCGCGGCGCGCATTGATATCGCCAATAACATCTCCCATAAATTCAGCCGGCGTGATGACATCCACCATCATTATCGGCTCAAGCAAAACAGGCTCGGCCTTGCCGAATGCTTCACGAAAAGCCGCGGCCGCCGCGATTTTATACGCCTGAACAGATGATTCACTTTCTTTGAAACTGCCACCTGTTACCGCCGCGCCGACATCAGTTACCGGATAACCGTTTAACGTTCCGCTCATGGCCGCTTCTTTAATTCCTTCGCTTATTGCCTCGTGAAATTCCGCGGGAATTATGCTTTCATCCGTCATAATGATTATTTCATTGCCCATGCCCCGCTTGCGAGGAGTCAATGAAACACGCACCTGGGCAAAATGTTTTTTCTCTCCCAGTTCACGTTCAAATAATCCTTCTGCCTCCGCCTGCTTTTGTATTGCTTCACGGTAAACAACACGCGGTCTGCCTACATTAACACGAGCGTTGAATTCTCGCTGTAAGCGGTCAACGATAATTTCCAGATGCAATTCCCCCATGCCGGAAATAACCGTCTGCGCCGTTTCCTCTTCATATTTGACCCGCAGTGTCGGATCTTCGTCGAGAAGTTTATCCAACGCGACTGAAAGCTTTTCCTGATCGCCGGGCGTCTTGGCTTCAATAGCCTGGCTGATTACCGGCTCGTAAAATTCTATTCTCTCCAAAATAATCGGGCTTTTTTCCGCGCAGAGAGTATCTCCGGTACTAGTATCTTTTAATCCCAAAACAGCGACAATATCGCCTGCTGACGCTTTTTCAATTCTTTCTCGTTTATTGGCGTGCATTAAAAGAAGACGGGCAATTTTTTCTTTTCTCTTCTTAACAACGTTGTATATTTCGCCACCCGCCTGAATTTGACCGGAATAAATCCGCAAATACGCGAGTTTTCTTCCTTCATCCAGCATTATTTTAAACGCCAGCGCCGCCAGAGGTTCTTTATCCGAACATTGCCTCACTTCTTCCTTTTTAGTAATCGGATTCATTCCTTTTACCGGCGGAATATCTTCCGGTGATGGAAGGAAATTTACCACGGCGTCCAGTATCGGCTGAATGCCTTTGTTGCGCAAGGCGGCGCCGCAAAGCACCGGAACTATTTTAAGAGAAATCGTGGCGTTTCTAATGGCCTTTTCTATTTCCCCTGTTGTGATTTCTTTACCGGCCAAATATTTATCGGCAAGTTCATCGTCATGTTCCGCGAGTGCCTCAATCATTTTCTCCCGGTTTGATCTTACTTCTTCAGCAAACTCGTCCGGTATTTCCTGCGACGTGAATTCCAAGCCTTGCGCGGAATCATTCCAAATCAAAAGTTTTTGATTAATCAGATCGATAACACCACGAAAATTGTCTTCACATCCCGCGGGTATCTGAACAGGAACCGGAACAGAAGTAAACCTCTTGCGCATCATGTCTATCACGCTGAAATAATCAGCTCCAACTCTATCCATTTTGTTGATGAAAGCTATTTTGGGCACGCCGTACTTATCCGCTTGATGCCAGACTGTTTCCGATTGCGGCTCAACTCCGCCCACAGCGCAAAAAACAACCACAGCGCCGTCAAGCACGCGCAGTGAACGCTCTACTTCAATCGTGAAATCAACATGCCCGGGTGTATCGATAATGTGAATTTCATGGTTTTTCCACGCGCACGTGGTTACCGCTGAGGTTATGGTGATGCCCCTTTCCTGCTCCTGCGGCATCCAGTCCATCACGGCTTCGCCATCATGAACTTCTCCCATTTTGTAGGATTTACCTGTGTAAAAAAGAATCCGCTCTGAAACTGTCGTTTTACCGGCGTCGATGTGGGCGACAATGCCGATATTGCGCGTGCGGGCTATTTTCGATTTAGGCGCCATAAAAAATCAGCTCTTACCCTCCTTAGCTTTGACAATAAGCTCTGGATCTCGACGAAAAGCATTTTTTGTCGAGATATGACCTTTTATGGAAGTCAGTTCGCCGCCATCCACTACAATCTTTACCTGTTTGATATTATTAATGTTTTCTGTAAGCGAATTTACCAAAGAATAAATTGACGCCATTTCCGCGGCCGAACCTCCCGGGTGAAGTTTAGACAGGTTAGCGTCAAAGTTTATCAAAGCAGTCCCATCATTATTAACTTTAACATCTATAACATTAACCCCAGAGGGAAAAGTATTGATCAAACCTGTTTTGGAACCATCAAGCAATGCTCTGACAATTTCTTTGGCCTGTAGGGCTTCATCTTTCTCTTTAATTATATAACGAGTTTCCGGCACTAAAAATCTTTCCTGCTTATCGGAAAAATAAATTGTTACCGCGTATTTTTCCTTCTTTTTGAGAGCATCCTTACCTCCCGCGGGAAATAACGCGCTAAACAATATTACAAAGAAAATCAGCAGAACAATAAATATCGAACCTAAAATTGCCAGCAAATAAATCATTCTGGTCGATTTCTTTTTTTTCCTTCCCTTAAGGGCTTCCGCCCTTCTTAGTCTTTTTGTAGTCATATTAAACTGCTCTCCTGATCAAAAAACTGCGCCAATCTAGGGCATTTTGCAATTACTGTCAAGCATAACAAACCGTTATTACGCTTTGTAATGATTTAATAATCCCGGATTGGATAATAAACAAACAGCCCGTGTTTTTAAATCACGGGCTGTTTAATTTTTTGGGTTTTATTGTTAACTAATAATTTTCCGCCAAAACTTCATAATAGGATTGCGGATGCCTGCACGCCGGACATTCCTTCGGCGCTTCATCACCTTCATGGACATATCCGCAGTTGATGCAATGCCACTTGGCTTTTGCTTTCTTTTTAAACACATCTTTATCATCGATATTTTTGGCAAGCTTTCTGTATCTTAGCTCATGAAACATTTCGACTTTGGCAATCTGGTCAAAAGATCTGGCTACTTCCTCGAAGCCTTCTTCACGGGCGACTTTAGCGAAATCCGCGTACAGCGTGCTCCATTCCATTTTTTCTCCATCCGCGGCTTCCTGCAGATTCTGTCCGGTATTGCCAATCACGCCCGCGGGATATCCGGCAGTAATTTCCACCTCTCCTCCTTCCAGATATTTAAAAAATACTTTGGCATGCTCTTTTTCGTTTTCCGCTGTTTCCAGAAAAAATCTGGAAATCTGCTCATAACCTTCTTTTTTCGCGGCGCTTGCAAAAAAAGTATATCTGTTTCTCGCCTGAGACTCCCCGGCAAACGCGGCCAGCAAGTTTTTTTCCGTTTTCGTACCTTTTATTGATTTTCCCATTAATTAGCTCCTTTCTTATTGTATATTTATTTAATTTCTTTACCTATTGCAAACGCGCGCCCTAAGAATTCGCCTACACTGTAATACCCCTGCATTTCCGGCGCGTAAATTACGGGATTAATTTTATGAATATCGGGCAAACCATCTTTATCGAGCATGTTTTCATCAACCTTAACATCCATTATCTCTCCGATTAAATGAGTATGAATACCAATGTCGGCAACAGAGCTTAACTTACATTCTAATGCCATCGGAAATTCTTTAATGTATGGAGCTTCCACAAAATCGCCTTTGACCGCGGTAATTTCCGCTCGCGCGAATTTATCTTCGTTTCTTCCGGAAACAATGCCGCAATAATCGGCAATTTTCACCTGATCGGCAGAAGGAACATTTACTGTAAATGCTTTACGCTCAATAATATTTTCATAGGTGTATCTTGATTTTCTCAGCGATATTGCCACGGAAGCTGGCTTGGAACTGCAAACTCCTCCCCATGCAACTGTTGCCGCGTTGGGCTTACCGCTTTTATCATAAGCGGCTACTACCCACACGGGGGTCGGATAAATAAGTGTTTTAGAACCAAAAGATTTTTTCATAATTATTTCCTTTTCTGATATTTACCATATTGATTATTTATCGCTAACGTTCTGAATTTAGTCACTGATTTTGCGAAGTCAATATTAATGATTTTTGTTGTTCTTTTTTAAAAATATGCTTAACATAATAGCTAATTAACCGATATGAGCTTTTAATAATTTTTAAAATACTCATAAATATCAAGAGGTTTTGTTATATGGCGACAATAATGCCGGACGGGGAAGAAATAAAACAAGCGATAAAATGGATATCTGCGCAACTGGAAGAAAAAAATAATGAACCACTGGCAATGCTGATTGAAGACGCTGTTTTTAAATTTGACTTATCCCCGAAAGAAGCTGATTTTCTGACCAGATTTTTCGGAAAACGCAACGCGGAAAAATAAAATACTTTTATAGTTCCAAACCCGCAAGATTCACCTGCTCTATCTTTTCGGGCTGCCACCTCGGTGTGTCATCTTTTTCGATAAGCCTTGCTCGTATACCTTCAAGATAATCCGGCTGTCTTGTCATAAATTCCGCCGCCTTAAGCTCTGAAGAAAAAACATCCGCAATAGGTCGTCCTTCGTTATGACGTAGTAATTTCAATGTTAGAACCAGCGCAGTAGGCGACCTTGCCGCGATACCGTCAAAAACATTTTCGCAAAGGTCTTTATGGTTGACGCACTTTTCCAAAGAATTGATAATTTCATTCAAATCTGACTTTCCCGCAAAATATCCTGCCACCCAATCATCCATATTTTTGTTTGCCGGTATATCATGATTTATATATGGAGATATTATCTTCTGAATTTTCAATGATAGTTCTTTTCTGCGCAATTTTCTATCAGGTTCATAATTCTCCAATGCGGCTATAACTTTGTGTAAATCCCGGGACATTATAAAATGCGTAGCCAAACCAATTCGAACGCATTCTTTTGCGCGCATTTCGTATCCGGTAAGGCTTAAATATTCAGGATAACCTTTAGGACAACGCGAAAACAACCAGCCAGTAGCACCCACATCCGGAAAGAATCCGATTCTCGCCTCGGGCATAGCCATGCGCGTGCGTTCGGTAGCCAAAACAATATCCGCGCCGGCGGCAATCCCTAATCCGCCTCCCATAGTAACTCCATCAGCAATAACAATAATCGGTTTTGTAGAATTATGGATCATTAAATCAAGCGCGTACTCTTTTTTGAAAAAAAGGTTAACTGCATCAAATAATTTATTATCAGCTTTTCGCGCCAGCTCTTTGACGTCTCCCCCGGCGCAAAAGCCTTTATTGCCAGACCCATAAAAAATAATACACCTGCACTGATCGTCTTCAAGTGCCATATTTAAGCAATCCGTTATGCTTTGTATCATCTCTATATTCAGACTGTTTATGACATCAGGACGGTTAAGAATTATCTCTGCCGTGAATTTTTTGATGTAAAAATGAACCGTTTTTTCGGTATTTTGAGAATTTATCATGGATATCAGATATAGCCTTGCTCACCTGAAACTTATTTAAGCAAACAGGTTTGCGTCTCAATTAGACGCAAACCCGCTCATAAGAAACACTCCAACATTACCTAATAATTTATTTTGTTTTAAGCAAATCACGGATTTCTGTAAGCAATTGCTGATCTAAAGTTGGAGGCGGAGGAGTGACAGCTTCTTCCTTTTTTGTTTTCATAATCAAGCCCAAAAACTTTACAATAAAAATATACAAAGCGAGGGCGACAATCAAAAAATTGACGATTTCTCCAATAAAGAGTCCGTAGGAAATTTCACTTCCGTTAATTACCCACTTCCAAGCCAGATAACCCTGTTCACCGGGAAGAAGCACGCTGATCGCCGGCATGATAATATGTTTGACTAGGGAATCGATGATTTTACCGAACGCCATGCCAATAATAACACCAATAGCCAGATCAACCACATTTCCCTTAAATGCGAAATTCTTGAATTCGTTGAATATTGCCGAAACTCTCTTTCTGTGTTCCATATTTTTTCCCTTCAAGTATTAATATTACTTTTTATTCAATTTTTGCCATTTCTTCGTAAATTCTTAACTCAATTTCGCTGAAAACGTTAGCGTACTGCTCCTTTTTTAGCAATCTTACCATTTGCCATCCTGTTTTTGTTTTTTTCTCCGTAATAATCGATATAACTGTTTCTGTTTCTTTCCAGTCAATTTGCTTTACTCGGGCAAAACTTTTTGTCCGCCAGTCATCCCGGGTCAAATAATCTGTTGCGACAGTCCGGTCTTTTCTGTTTATTGTGACATTCAGCCCCATTTGCCTCTCCTGAAAAACGCGGGCTATCGCCCTTAAAACGATTTCTTCTTTTGCCTCATACGTTCTTCGGTATTCGTCAGGTGTGTCAATAACTGTAGTTTCCGTTATAAACCCGCATGAAAAGAGAAAAATAACTATAAAAAAGTAATACAAAAAAATGATTTTTGGGTTTTTCATATTGTCTTTAAAATAAAAAGTTGGGGTTATTTCTATTTTTTGTTGCCGTTTATCCACCAATCACTTTTTTCCTTAAACCACCAGTTGGAAAAATCGGTTTTAATAATTTGGCCTGCCAATTTTTTGGCATTTTTTGTTATAAGCCTTTTCAAGGCGTAATTTATCCATTCATCGGCATATCTATTTCCCAAATCGCCGTATTCTTTAAGCTGTAGTATCAGGGCTAACTGATCCGCGTCCATGACCGTCTGCGCTTCTTTTGTTTCTCGGAGATTAAACTCATCGATTATTTTTTTAATTTCCCCACCAAAAGATAATCCCCCGCAAAGTTCCCGAACGGCTTTTTCCTCATTAACTTCAACATATTTTTTGTTTACGTAATTCATATCCCCTGTGCGCGCTTCAGGTAAATCATGAAAAAGACACATCTTCAGCACGTGTTGTTCATCAAGCGTTTCGTCCATTTTACAGAGTGTGTATCCCACATATAAAGTTCGTAAAACGTGTTCGGAAACTGATTCTTTCCCGCTGCCCAGGAACTGATATCCGGTACGCGGAGTTTTATTGAGCATTCCCACTTCAAATAAGAAATTAGCGATGCTTTCCATAATTATCCCTTTTTCAACACCCGGATACGATTGGCCATCATTTCCGCTGTCTTTGTCAGCTGGAGCTGTAAAGATGAAATACTATCCGGCCTCATGGCGATAATTTTATCCAATTGAGCCTTCCAGTGCTCGATTATTTCCATTTCTTTTTCCCG
>DHGA01000025.1 GCA_002402545.1 Syntrophaceae bacterium UBA4810 | reverse complement strand
CGTCAACGATTTTTTTTGCCTGTTCATTGCCTTCCAGAATTATTTCCTTTTTTAATTCGGAAGCGCTGGCTTTTGCCTGTTTTAACTTTTCTTCGTACTCGGACGCTTTTTTGTCTACTGAGTCGTTAAAAAGTTTAATTTCATTTTCCAGCTCATCGAGCTGTTTTTTGCGGCGGTCGATAATTTTCAGGATGGGTTTGTAAAGCAAAATATTAAGAACGAAAACCAGAGCCAAAAAAATCGCCATCTGGTATAAAAGCGTTATATCGGGGATGACATTAACCATTCTTTACCTCGCTGTTGTTGCATAAAAAAAGCCGGCTGCTGAACATTTTGTTTGTTCACCCGGCGGCTTTCATCAGTAAGCATTACCTCGAAAAATTTTGTTGTTGTACCAAGATGTTTTGAATATTTGTAATGTTAAAGCAGAAGAAACCTTACTTATTGATACCCAAAACTCGAGCTGTTAATAAACACAAGCCCACCTGCTTGTCAAGCTTTTTTCTGACCGGCAGTCTAATTTTTTAGGGGCGGCAAAAAGAAAAGGCCTAAAAAAGCCTTCGAAAGCCTATATGCCTGATTATATTACTTTTTAATTTACAATGAACTTAAGGAATTGAAGAATTATTTATCACCTTGAGCATCGAGTATTTTTCTTTGATCCTGCTCGTTCATATGCGATTTTCCTTCAAAAAAAGCACCCTCTTCCATCACAAAAACAGGCGTATTTATATCACCTGAAAACTTGCCGGTGGAATGGATGTGAACTTTTTCTTTAGCTTTGACAGTCCCCTGAACTTCACCGCTGACATAAAGACTTTTAACGGCAATTGTCGCTTTTACCATGGCCCCTTCACCGACAATCAACGAGCCCTGTCCGCTGATTTCTCCCTGAAAATCACCGTCAATACGGACCGAGCCTTCAAAAATCAGCTTACCTGTGAATTCAGCGCCTTTGCCCAAAATAGCTTTTATTTCTTCGCTTTCCTGTTTTTTCTCCCACATGATCTATATGCCTCCTGCCTTAATTTCTCATGGTAAATCGATGTAAATTTTTAGGTCCCTTAAAATAGCACAGATATTTATTTATGCATAATAAATCTTCGCGCGTTGATATTCATCAACAATCCAATGCCCGCCATTAAAGAAACCATGGCCGAGCCGCCGTAGCTTAAAAAAGGAAGTGGAATGCCGACCACCGGCAGCACCCCCAGAACCATCCCTATGTTAATACATACCTGCCAGGAAAGAAGTGAAGCTATTCCAAACGCGATAATAGTGCCTAATAAGTCCCGCGCGTGCAAGGCAATTTTAAAAGCCCATAAAATAAGCGACATAAATAAAATGAGTAAAATAAATCCACCGATAAATCCCCACTCTTCCGCGAAAACGGAAAACACAAAGTCCGTTTGCTGTTCCGGTAAGAATTTTAATTGCGTCTGTGAGCCGCTTAAAAAACCCTTTCCCAGAAGGCCTCCCGAGCCAATCGCGATCATGGATTGAATAATGTGATAGCCGGCGCCCAGCGGATCTCTTTCCGGATTAAAGAAGATGATCAGCCTCTCTTTTTGATAGTCTTTCAGAAAGTGCCACACGATTGGAACTGATAACAAAACTCCGGAAAACGCGATAAGCAAAGATTTCCAGTTGACCCCGATAAAGAAAATAACAGAAGCGGAAATAAGCAGGATAACCAGCGCCGTGCCCAAATCCGGCTGTTTCAGAATCAGCACAAAAGGAAGCAAAACAATAAGCGCGGGGATGAAAAGCTGTCTGAGCTTATAAGGCTTCGCGGACTTATGATCTTCAAAATATCTGGCCAGAACAAGTATAATCGCGATTTTCATCAGTTCAGAAGGCTGGATCACAAGCCCGCCTATAGAAATCCATCTTTGTGAACCATGCATGGTGTAGCCGAAAAGATGAACAAGCAGCAAAAGCGCGATGGTGATTCCAAAAATCACGTAAGCGCCGCGGGCGAGAAATCGGTAATCGATAAGAAACGCGACAATCATCGCGATTAATCCAAGCAATATCCACAGAAGTTGCTTTATATAAAAAGGTGATTGTTCTCCCGCGCCGCCGTAGCTGTGTCCCGCGGAGTAAATGTTTATAATTCCTATCGCGCAAATAGAAAGCACAATTGCCAGGAGCGCCCAGTCAAAGTCACGATAATTACGTTTGTCATATTTGAGAAACAGCATAGTCTTTCCCGATTAGTTCATTGGTTTTTCCGCACAGCCGCGCTTTGCGCGATAGCCACTGGTTTTTTCTCCTGCGCCTGTTTTTTGAAATAAGCTTCCAGCATTTGACGGGCGATAGGAGCGGCTACCGCACCGCCGCCGCCGGCATTTTCCACAATCACAGCGATTGCTATTTCCGGATTTTTTTGCGGCGCGTAACACACAAATAAAGCGTGGTCTTTATGCATATCTCTGATTCTTTTGGCAAGCCGCGCTCTCGCGTCCTGGGGCAAGCCGATAACCTGTGAGGTTCCCGTCTTTCCGCAGACATTCGCGTTTAATACCATGGCGTTCCTTCCCGTGCCGCCCTCTTCATTAACCACGCCCCACAGAGCCTTGCTCAAAACATCAAAAGTCTCTTTTTTTAAAGTAAGGTTTCCGATTTTGACTGGTTTAAATTCCTTAAGTTTTTTGCCATCGAAAGATTCGATACGCTGTAGATAATAAGGTTGCCAGATAATACCGCCGTTGGCAAAAGCCGCGTAAGCGTTGGCCAACTGCAACGGAGTGAGCAGGTTATATCCCTGGCCGATAGCTATGGATATGGTTTCTCCGGGGAGCCACGGCTGTTTCATTCTGGCTAATTTCCATTGTTGCGAAGGGACGATACCGGTTTTTTCGTTGGGGAAAGCAATGCCGGTCGGTTGTCCCAAACCGAAAAGACGCGCGTATTTCGCAATTTTATCAGGGCCGAGAAGTTTGCCCACGTTATAAAAATAAACATCACAGGATTCGACGAGAGCCCGGTGCAGCGACACGTGTCCGTGGCCGCCTTTCTTCCAGCATCGGAAAGTTCGGTTTCCCATCGTAAATCCGCCGCCGCAGAAGAATTGTTTGTGCGGAGTAATAATGCCTTCTTCCAGTCCGGCGGCGGCGATAATCAGTTTGTAAGTCGAGCCCGGAGGATATTGCCCGGAGACAACCTTGTTGGTCATCGGCGCCAGCGGATTTTGCAGCAAATCGCGCCAGTGTTCGGCGGTGATACCCATGTTAAATAAGTGCGGGTCAAAAGAAGGCGTGCTGACCATGGCCAGTATGGCCCCGTCTCTGGGATCCAGCGCGATGGCGGAACCTGCTTTTCCGTTTAAGCCCAGCCAGGCGGCTTTTTGCACGTCGGAATCTATGGTCATGACGACATTACTGCCGGGCTGAGGTTCTACGCGCCCCAGATTCTGAATTTCTTTTTCATGGACATTTACTTCCACCAGTTCAGCGCCGTTGCGTCCACGCAAATAGGAATCCAGAACTTTTTCCACTCCATGTTTCCCGGCAATATCCCCAAGAGTGTATTCGGAATCCCCGCTTTCCAAATCATCTTTATCTACTTCGCCCGTATAGCCGAGCAAAGAAGCGGTTATTTCTCCCTGCGGATACAAGCGCATGGGTGAAACATCCACATATATACCGGGTAAAGTCACCGAGTTTGCTTCCACGATCGCCACTTTTTCCATGCCGACATTTCTTTCCAGCTTGACGGGCATAAAAGGCCTTGCCTTTTTAGAGTATTGACTGCTCAGATCGATTTGCATTTTTTTGCGCGCGTAAAGTATTTGAAGGCGGGATACTAACTGTTCGTTATCCTCAGTTGTGCCGGGCATATAGACAACGTCAAATGAAGGCAGATTATCGGCAATGACCACGCCGTTTCTGTCCGTGATCACACCACGCATGGGGATAATTTTGCGGAAGCGGACAGAGTTGCTCTCCGAGCGCTCTCTCAGCTCCGTTGCCTTAATAACCTGTAGATACCAGAGCCTGATCAGCAGAAGAGAAAATACAATCAGCACTACGCTGAAAACAACTTTAAATTTCTGCCGAAATTCGGGAGTCTCCGGAGCGTTCAATCCGGTGAAACGGTTTTCCATAAACAAACACCTCTAATCGGCGCATCAAATAAAAAAACACGGGAGCAAACAGGCCGATAAGCATAGCCTGCGGCAAAAGAATAAATGGGATGCTGAGTGCCGCGTCAAATTGCATTAGCAGGTTGTAAAACAGCACAACAAGCAGCTGTTCTATCAAAGCGCACACAAAGCCAAACAGCGCGACAAAATGAAGTTTGTCGGTATCCATAACAAAAGACACGACAAAAGAAACAACAAAAATCAAAAGATAAATTAAGGTAAATAGTCCTGTTACGGAGCCCACAAGACAATCAAAAACAAAACCGAACACAAAAGCAAGCGCGGCGCCCTTAATTAGATCCAGACGAAACCCCGCGTAAATTACGGCAATGAGAGATATTTCGATAACCAGGCGTCCGGAAAACAGTACATCGGCAACAGCTATCTGCAGCGCGATGAGCAAAATAGATAATAATGGCAAAAATAAATAATAAACCATTTTTACTTCTTGCCTTTTTCTTCAGAAACCAGAATCAGCACTTCTTCTAATTTTGAAAAATCAATATAGGGAGTAACGCTGATATTAAAAAAAAGTTCCGTATCCGGTTTTGTCACGTCTCTCACCTGGCCGACAAACAATCCTTTGGGGAATACGCCGCCCATGCCGGAAGACATGACAACGTCACCCGCAATAACATCCTGATTTTTAGTTATATATTTCAACTTCCCGCCGCGCAATCCCTCGCCGCTGAAAATTCCCTGAACGCGTGTCCTGTCCAGTAAAACATCAACATTGCTGTTTTTGTCGGTAATGAGCAGCACCTTGGTGACATTCCACGAAACATGAACCACGCGTCCGACCAGGCCGGGAGGCGCGATAACGGGCATGCCCGATTTTAAACCGTCAAAAGAACCTTTGTCTATTATAATGGTTTTGGAAAGTGCCCCCTGCTCTCTGGCGATAACACGGGCGGCGATAAAAGAGTAGCCGAGTGATTCTTTCAGGGCGAGCAGTTTACGCAATCTTTCCGTTTCGGAATAACCTTCTTTATAAAAAAGAAGCTCGGCTTCCAGCTCGCTGATCGTTTTAGTTAATTTTTTGTTTTCTTCAACCAGGCCGATAAGGAAGACATATCGATCCCATGAGTTGCCCACGCTTTTTACTGTAACGTGCGCTAATTTTTGGAAAGGTGCCGACGCCTCCATGATGATTTTCCGGAAAAATCCCCCACCCTTATCATATTTTGTGTTGTAAGATAACATGATCAGAGCGAAGAGAAACAGAAGAACCACAAAAATAATAGATTTATAATTTTTGAGAAAAAACATTTTTTATCCGATTGAACAAATAATCATAAATTCGCGCCGGCAGCAGATAATAAGTGATGGTGGCGTCGCAATGTGCTTTTATTGCCGGACGCTTTTAAACCTGAACAGCGATTTCTTTGAGCATGTCGAGTTGATCTAAGGCCATGCCCGCGCCTCGGACCACCGCGGAAAGAGGATCATCTGTTATTGTTATGGGCAATCCGGTTTCTTCTCTGATGAGAATATCAAGGTTTTGCAGCAGAGCCCCGCCGCCGGTAAGCACGATGCCCCTATCGACAATGTCTCCGGCAAGTTCCGGCGGAGAGTTTTCCAGGGCGTCTTTAATCGCGTCTACAATTATCGTGAGAGGTTCGTTAATCGCTTCTCTGATTTCTTCGGAATTGCTTTCGATGATTTTTGGAATTCCGGCAATTAAGTCACGGCCTTTGACGTCGCCAACTTTTATTTCGTCCAGAGGATAAGCGCACGCCATTTCAAATTTTATGTTTTCCGCCGTTCTTTCGCCGATAAGCAGATTATATTTGCGTTTCATATACTGGATGATGGCTTCGTCAATTTTATCACCGGCAACCTTAACCGACTTGGAATATACTATGCCGGCCATAGAAATAACGGCCACTTCCGTTGTACCGCCGCCGATATCGACGACCATGGAGCTTGTGGGATCAGCAATCGGCAACCCCGCTCCGATTGCCGCCGCCATAGGTTCTTCAATAATGTAAATTTCACGCGCGCCGGCAGATTCGACTGTTTCGCGCACCGCGCGTCTTTCCACCTGGGTGATTCCTGAGGGAACCGCTACGATAATTCGTGGATGAACGAGAGCTTTTCGGTTATGTACTTTCAAGATGAAATGTTTGAGCATTGCTTCGGTCACGTCAAAATCGGCGATAACGCCGTCGCGTAAAGGTCTGATCGCGGTAATGTTTCCCGGTGTGCGCCCAATCATTATTTTAGCTTCAGTGCCGACGGCCAAAACCTTTTTTACGCCCCGCGCGTCCTGATGCACTGCCACGACGGATGGTTCGTCCAGAACAATTCCTTTTCCTTTGACATAGACAAGAGTGTTTGCCGTGCCTAAATCTATGGCCAGATCGTTGGAAAAACGTCCTAAAATATAATCAAAAAGCATTAATCCTCCAAGCATTAACTGTCAGAAAAATAATTTGTCGTCCGGCTGAACGACGGTTTTCTATACCGTATTTCCCCCCTCTTATCAACGCCTTTTTAAATTATATTTGCATTTTACATATGACTGTAATAGGGAAACCTAGAAACAAACAATCGTCTGAAGCTTTAATCATTTTTTGAGGAGATTCTATGCTAAAATTTTTTCGTAAACACGCGCGCGGCTGGTTTATGCTTGCCGTCATCGCCATCATCATTATCGTATTTGTGCTTTATTTCGGTACCGACAGGGGTTCCCAGGCCGCTTCGGTCATAGCCATTGTGGATGGAAGAGTCATCAGCACGGCGGAATTTCACACGGAATATGAAAGAACAATGGATATGATCCGGCAGCGCTATGGCGCTAATATTTCTCCGGAAATCCTTAAGCAAATGGATCTTAAACAAAAAACTTATGACGATCTCATCAGCCGGCACGTCATTATTTCCAAGGCCGAAGATTTAAAAGTAAGGGTATCGGATGAAGAATTGCGGGAGATGATTACGTCCGTTCCGGCGTTTCAGACAAACGGCATTTTTGATGAACGCAAATACCGTGAGATGCTGCGCGCCAACCGGATTTCCGCCGAAGATTTTGAAGAACTCCAGAGAGTCAATCAGATGGCCAGCAGA
The DNA here is from genome assembly GCA_002402545.1 of Syntrophaceae bacterium UBA4810. Taxonomy (GTDB): domain Bacteria; phylum Desulfobacterota; class Syntrophia; order Syntrophales; family Smithellaceae; genus UBA4810. The sequence continues at coordinate 1,179 of DHGA01000025.1, read as the reverse complement.
ATAGAAATGATTGTCCGCGAGGGAATCAAAGTTTCCGAAGAGGAAGTTTTTGATCTGTTCGTTTTGCAAAACCAGAAGATTAATCTTCAGTATGTGAAAATATCGGGCCAGAATGTCAAAAAAACAATTTCTCCCACCGCCGGCGAACTGGAAAAATATTTAACCGGCAACAGCGCCGCGTTTCGGCGCCCTGAACAGGTAAAGGTAAAATATCTATATTTTCCCGCGGCGGCTTTCGCGATTGGTTCTATTAGCGACGCCGAGGTCCGAGATTATTACAATCTGCATAAAGACAGTTACCGCGATAAGGCGGGCAAGCAATTATCTTTTGCCGAGGCAAGAAGCCTTATCTTCAAAGAGCTCAGCATGAACAGGGGAGCGCAAAAAGCTCAGGCCGAGGCAAAAAAAGCGCGGGATGTGATTTATCAGGAAAATAATTTTGACGAATACGGCAGAAAACATAATTTGGTTATTAGCAGAACCGGGTTTTTCCCCGTGGATAATCCGCCACAGGAATTCGCTTCTGTGAAAGGTTTTGAAAAGGAGATCCTGGAATTAAGAGAAGGGGAGTTAAGCCGAATTCTGATGAAAGACAGTGGTTATTATCTTATTGAACTCGTTGAGAAAAAAGCTTCTTATGTGCCACAGTTTAAGGAAATTGAAAACGAAGTAAGAAAACATTATGTCTTTTTTGAAAAAAACCGCCTTGCCGCCGAGGAAGCCCGGCTGATTTTGGAAAAAATAAAAGCGGGAGAGCCGTTGGATAAAGTCGCGCGCGCTAGGGGTTTTGGAGTTGATGAAACAGGCTTTTTCCAGCCGGGAGATTCCATTCCGAAGATCGGCGCTAATCAGGGCGACGCGGAAACTCTTTATCAGCTTTCCGCCGCGAATCCTTATCCGGCAAATCCTCTNNCTCAAAGGCACAAGCAAAGTGGACCGCAAGGAGTTTGAAGGAAAGCAAGCGGCTTACGAAAGAATGCTGCTGAACGCCAAGCAGGAAGAAGCAATGCGTTCGTGGCTGGAAGGCAACAAAGAAGCGCTGATTAAGGCAAAAAGAATAAGCATAAAAAAGCACGCGCAGGATTTATAATAACCAAAAAGGGAATCATCGTCTCTGATGATTCCCTTAATTTTTGGTGGAGCTGAGGGGGATCGAACCCCTGACCTCTTGAATGCCAT
>DHGA01000093.1:7018-9978 GCA_002402545.1 Syntrophaceae bacterium UBA4810 | reverse complement strand
TTTTCAATGCCAAAGTGATCAATCAAGTGGCGCTGCACGTTAACCATGTCGGCCACAGTGATGAAAGGGAATTCCAGCGCGTAAGGCTTTCCTGTTGCCGGATTGATGGAAGACGGCCCTGTTGACCCCTTGCATCCGCCGATCACATTCGAGCAGATAATAAAATATTTATTCGTGTCGAATGCCTTGCCGGGCCCGATCATTTCGTCCCACCAGCCGGTATCATTAAGGTTTTCGTGAACGCCGGCCGCGTGCGCGTCGCCGGATAGAGCATGCAAAATCAGAATCGCGTTTGATTTTTCCGTATTCAACGACCCGTATGTTTCATAGGCAAGGGTAACGGGCCCAAACGTTTTCCCATTTTCAAATTTAAATTCACCGCCCGTATCGGCAAAGGTAAAATACTTCGTTTCCACCACCCCGACTGAAGACTTATGGATTTTCTCGGTTTTCGTTTTGTTCATTCCTGAAATAACCATGTTGTCAGATATCGTTCCCCGCTGTCCGGCAAAAGGGCGACAATCATTTTACCTTCTGCCTCTTTACGTTTTGCCACTTCCAGGGCTGCCCAGAGTGCCGCGCCGCTGGATATCCCCGCCAGAATACCTTCTTCTTTCGCCAGTCTCCTTGCCGTTACCCCCGCATCCTCGTGAGTCACACGGATAATTTCGTCAATTACATTTTTATTCAGAACATCAGGGACAAATCCCGCGCCGATTCCCTGAATTTTATGGGGGCCGGGTTTTCCACCGGACAGCACCGGAGAATCCTCCGGCTCCACGGCAATAATTTTTACGGAAGGTTTCCGCTTTTTTAATATCTCACCGGTACCAGTAATGGTTCCTCCCGTGCCTACCCCGGCAATGAAATAATCAACTTTCCCGTCCGTATCTTCCCATATTTCTTCCGCGGTCGTTAGGCGGTGTATTTCGGGATTAGCCGGATTTTTAAACTGCTGGGGCATGAAACTGTTTTTATGCGCGGCCGCCAATTCTTCCGCTTTTTCAATAGCTCCCTTCATGCCTTTGGTGCCTTCCGTGAGAAAGAGTTCGGCTCCCAGAATGCTCAAAAGCTGCCTGCGTTCCAGGCTCATCGTATCCGGCATTGTCAGGATAAGATGGTATCCCTTTGCCGCGCAGACAAAAGCCAGCGCGATGCCCGTGTTGCCGCTAGTGGGCTCGATAATGACAGGGTCTTTGCTCAAAAGCCCCGCTTTTTCCGCCGCCTCAATCATGGCCACGCCGATTCTGTCCTTCACGCTGGACAAAGGATTGAAAGATTCAATTTTTACAATTATCTCAGCGCGCAATCCTTTCGTTATTCTGTTGATACGGATAAGAGGCGTTTTTCCCACCGTCTTGGTAATATCCGCTAATATCTTGGACATAACGTCCTCCTTTCTGCTTATTATATCTTCCTCAGCGCCTGATCGATGTCCGCCAGGATGTCGTCGATGTGTTCGATGCCGATGGACAATCGGATGAAATCCGGCGTCACGCCGGTGGCCTGCTGTTCTTCAGGCGTCAACTGCGAGTGCGTGGTCGATGCCGGATGGATCGCGAGGCTCTTGGCATCCCCAATATTCGCCAGATGCGAAATCAGCTCAAGCGAATTGATGAACTTCTTTCCCGCCGCGATGCCGCCTTCAATGCCGAATCCCATAATGGCGCCCGCGCCGCGTTTCAGATATTTGTCCGCTCTGGTTTTTTCCGGTGAGCAATCCAGACCCGGATAATTAACCCACGCGACCTTGGGATGATTGTTGAGATGCTCGGCCACGGCCAGCGCGTTTCGGGAGTGGCGCTCCATTCTCAGATGCAGGGTCTCCAGCCCCTGCAAAAACAAAAACGCGTTGAAAGGCGACATGGCCGGTCCGAGATCGCGCAGGAGCACCACGCGCGCTTTGGTGATGTAGGCGATATTGCCCATGGGTTTTAAGACCTCGACGAAATTGAGCCCGTGATAGGCCGGATCCGCATCGGCAATGAGCGGAAATTTACCGTTGGTCCAGTCAAACTTTCCGGAATCAACAATCAGGCCGCCCAGCGATGTGCCGTGTCCGCCGATAAACTTCGTCGCGGAATACACCAGGATATCAACGCCGAAATCAAACGGCCGCAGAAGATACGGAGAGACCGTATTGTCTAGAACAAATGGGATGCCGTGCCTGTGGGCGATCGCGGCAATGCCTTCGAGATCAGCTACGTCCATCTTGGGATTCCCGATGGATTCGGCATACACGGCTTTCGTTTTCGGGCCGATGGCCAAATCCATCGCGGCCAGATCGTTGGACTTCACGAACTTCACTTTGATGCCCAACCGGGGAAACGTGTAATGAAACAGCGTGTAGGTGCCGCCGTAGAGATTGTCGGCCGAGACAATTTCGTCGCCCGCCTGCGCGATGTTGAGCAGCGAAAGCGTTATGGCCGACTGCCCGCTTGCGAGCGCCAGGGCGCCTACTCCACCATCGAGCAACGCGAGTCTTTTCTCCAGCACATCGTTGGTCGGATTCATCAGTCGCGTGTAGATGTTTCCGAACTCCGTAAGACCGAAGAGCGCCGTAGCGTGATCAGTGTCCCGAAACTGATACGATGTCGTCTGATAAATCGGCACGGCGCGCGATCCCGTCGTAGGGTCCGGCTCCTGCCCTCCGTGCAGCGCGAGCGTTTCTATTTTTAGCTGGTTGTCAATTTTGCTCATGACACATGTCTCCTTTTTCAAATATTCTGCATAATAGTATTGTCCGCTTTTTCCTGATTCATTTTTGCCAGCCTATCGAGGGTAATCGAACTTAATGTTTCTGAAATTTTCTCGCCGATCATCGCCCAGACATCATGGGTGGCGCAGATGGGCGTCCTCTCACAAGAGGAGGGATTATTCACGCATTCCACCAGCGAGCATTCTCCCTCCAGGACATCCACGATTTCCTTTAAAGTGATTTGTGAAGGCTCTTTTGATAA
>DHGA01000093.1:6470-6981 GCA_002402545.1 Syntrophaceae bacterium UBA4810 | reverse complement strand
TTTTCACCCTTGGCAATATCTTTAAGAAATACGGGGTCTTTTCCATAATTCTGAGCAAGCGCGACCATTAATCTTACGCCGTAGCGTGTACGTGTAGAAAGCTTCATATCAACCACCCCGGTTAAATACTAGTAATACTATCGTTCTACTAGTAATTATATGCTTTATCCTGGCCTGTCAAGAAAATATGACGCATTTTGAAAAAATATACCTATAGCGGTGATTAATAAATTGATTTGAATTACTTAGAATTTATAGGCGCGAACAAAAAGGTTGTTTTCGACAATCAGTATTCTATTCCCGCGCGGTCTTTAATACCTTTATTGTAGTGATGCTTGATTTCCTGAATATCGCTTACTGTGTCGGCAAGCGCGATTATTTCCGTCGGGGCGTAACGGCCGGTAAGTATTAGGTCGAGGTGCACGGGCTTGTTTTTGATAAGATCAATAACATCAGACAGGCTGATTAATTTAAAATCAATTGCGACGTTGGCTTCATCGAGGATAACCAT
>DHGA01000093.1:0-6461 GCA_002402545.1 Syntrophaceae bacterium UBA4810 | reverse complement strand
GCGGGATTATCGCGCATTACAAAACTGTCGAGGCCGCAGCGGCGGATGGTTAAATTTGGCAGATATTTTTGCGCGGCGATGAATTCTCCGTATTTTCTTCCTTTCATAAACTGCACGACAAAAACGTGGTAACCTTGGCCGATGGCGCGAAGCGCCTGCCCGAAGGCGGCGGTGGTTTTACCTTTGCCGTTGCCGGTGATGACCATCACCAGGCCGCGGTCTGTTTTGGGGATGATTTTCTCCGTTTTCTTCGCCGCGGGCATTTTCTTTTTTGGCGAAGACTTCACGGACGTTTTCTTTCTTTTTACGGTCTTCATTTTTTATCCTGCTTGACAAAAAAAGTCTTGGCGATTTCTTCGGCCACGGAATAGGGATCGGCCTGTCTGCTTTTTATTTTTTCTGCAAAATGCTCCAGTTTTCCCGTGGCGGTCAGCTCTTCAATAATCGGCTCCAGAAGACAAAAGCTTAAAGCGTCGTTAATTTCGGCCAGAGCCTTGCGGTGCATACGTTCGGTGAGTTTGCCGCTTTCTCTCAGATACCGGTAGTGCTCTTCGATTTTTTGGGCAAGCTCGGCGGTTTTTTCCGTAAACGCTGCCGGCTCAAACGCGTCGCCCACCATAACAATCGGCGGCTGCCAGCCCGCGCCGTTTTTAGAAGCCAAGTTAAGCATGGAGGACAGCTCGGTCTGCAACTGATTGGCGCCGGGACGATTAGCCTTGTTGACGACAAAAACATCGGCAATTTCCATCAAGCCCGCTTTCATCGTCTGGATTTCATCGCCCATGCCGGGCACAAGAACAACCACAACGCTGTGCGCGTGATTGATGATGTCTATTTCCTGTTGGCCGATGCCAACCGTTTCCACAATAATGATGTCCTTACCCATTGCTTCCATCACGTGAATGGCGTCGCCCGCGGCCTGAGAAAGTCCACCCAGTGCGCCGCGCGTAGCCAGCGATCGGACAAAAACACCTTCGTCTTCGGCGTGTTTCTGCATGCGGATACGGTCGCCCAGAATCGCGCCGCCGGTAAAGGGGCTGGTGGGATCAACGGCCAGAACACCGACGGTTTTATTTTTTTTGCGCAATTCGGTAATCAAAGCGTCGGTCAGCGTGCTCTTGCCCGCGCCCGGTGCGCCGGTAATGCCGACAATGAAAGATTTGCCTGTGTGCGCGTAGAGTTTTTTTATTTTTGCTTTTGCTTCGGGGATTTTATCTTCGATGTCCCGGATGAGGCGCGAGGCCAGGCGGACATCGCCGGCGCATATTTTTTTAATTAAAGAATCCATAATTTTCAGTGCGGTTTAATATTTGTTCTGATCCACTCCACAATGGATTCCAGCGAAGCGCCGGGGGTGAAAATTGCTTTGATGCCCGCGTCATAGAGGAGCTGAAAATCCTGCTCCGGGATAATTCCACCGCCGATGACTGTTATATCGTCAGCACCTTTCCCGTGCAGCAACTCCACAACTTTCGGAAAAAGCGCGCGGTGCGCGCCGGAAAGGCAGCTTAAACCAACCAGGTCAACATCTTCCTGAATGGCGGCGGCGACTATTTGTTCCGGCGTTTGATGGCAACCGGTGTACACGACTTCAAACCCGGCGTCACGAAAACAGCGCGCCAAAACACGCGCGCCGCGGTCATGGCCGTCGAGGCCTGGCTTTGCTACCATCACACGAATTTTTCTTTCCGGCATAATATTATCCTCACAGTGAAATGTTTCTCATAATAATGAAGCATTAATTTTTACATTATCTGTCATTTCGAACGAAGAGAGAAATCTTTCAATCCCTCGCTCAAATCTTCCCAACTTTGATTTGTTCGATTAACAAGATTATTCTTTTTTCTCTACGCCACTTTTTAATTTCTTTTTCCCTTGCTATCGCAGCATTTACGTCGCTTGTTTCCTCGGAATGACACATCAAGCTGGGTTAATTAATATAGTCCCGGGTCTTTGTACTCGCCGTAAACTTCGCGGTAAACGTCGCATATTTCCTGGAGGCTGACCAGATTTTTTACCGCTTCGATGCAGCACGGCATTACGTTTTCACCTTTTTTACAGGCGTTTTTTATATTATCCAGCGACTTTTTGGCGGCGCGGTTATCGCGCCTGCGGCGCACATCCTTGAGCCTTTTAATTTGCTCTTCGCCCACCTTTTCATCGATATCAACAAGCGGAATAGGATGTGTGGAGTCGGTTGAATATTTGTTCACCCCGACCATGATCTTCTCGCCCGCATCCAACTGTCTTTGAAACCTATAAGCAGCTTCGGATATTTCCATCTGCGGGAAACCTTTTTCAATAGCGGCAATCATGCCACCCATCTCATCAATCTTATGAATATATTCCCATGCTTTTTCTTCCATTTCATTGGTGAGAGACTCGATAAAGTAGGAACCGGCCAAAGGATCAATGGTATTGGCCACTCCCGTTTCTTCGGCTAAAATCTGCTGCGTGCGCAGAGCGATTTCTACGGCATGCTCGGAAGGCAGACAGAGAACTTCATCAAGAGAATTAGTGTGCAACGATTGTGTACCACCGAGTACCGCCGCCAGGGCTTGCACAGTCGTGCGGACAACATTGTTGTACGGTTGCTGTGCCGTCAGCGAACATCCGGCCGTTTGTGTGTGAAAACGCAGCCACAAAGAGCGGGGATCTTTCGCCTTAAAACGTTCACGCATGATTTTTGCCCACATGCGCCGCGCCGCGCGCATTTTGCAGATCTCCTCAAAAAAATCGATATGTGAATTAAAAAAGAAGGAAAGGCGCGGCGCAAATTCATCCACCGGCATTTTTTTGCGGCGAATGACGTCTTCAACGTATTCAATACCGTCGCGAAGAGTAAAAGCCAATTCCTGCACGGCGGTGGAGCCTGCCTCGCGGATGTGATAGCCGCTGATGCTGATGGTGTTCCAGTTGGGAACATGCTTCGCACCGAATTCCACCGTGTCGCTGATGAGCTTTACCGATGGTTCCGGCGGGCACATAAAAGTCTTCTGTGCGATAAATTCCTTGAGCATGTCATTCTGGATGGTGCCGCCGATTTTGGCAAGAGGGGCTCCTTTGATTTGAGCGGCCGCGCAATACATCGCCCATAAAACAGTCGCGGGAGGATTTATAGTCATCGAGGTGGTTACTTTATCCAGCGGAATGCCTTCCAGAAGCGCCAGAAAATCCTCCAGCGTGTCTATAGCCACCCCGCATTTGCCCACTTCGCCCAAGCTTTTGGGCGAGTCGCTATCGTAACCCATGAGCGTCGGAAAATCGAAAGCGGTGGAAAGCCCAGTTTGGCCTTCGCGCAAAAGCATGTGCCAGCGGCGGTTGGTATCCTGGGCCGAGCCCATGCCGGAGAACATGCGGAATGTCCAGTAACGTCCGCGGTACCCAGTTACCTGATTGCCTCGTAAATAAGGATATTCTCCCGGAACACCAATGTCTTTTTCAAAATCAACATCTTTAATATCTTCCGGAGCGTAGAGCCGTTTGATTTCCATGTCGGAAACCGTGGTAAAGCGCTCTTTCTGGTCATGATTGTTCTTCAGCGCTTTTTTAACTTCTTCTTCCCATTTTTTGGTCAGCGTCGAAGATGTTTCAAGCATTTTTTTGGAGAAATACACGATAAGTCCCCCTAACCTTACTTCTTGAAATGATTAAGAATAAACGCAATAATATTAAAATAAACTTAAATAATCAGATTTTGTCAAGTTATATTAATAAGATTGGAATCAACTTCTTTGGTAAAAAAAAGCCCCGGAGATATCTTCATATTCCGAGGCCTCAGTTTTATGTTTAGAAACACTAAATGATTTTGACGTTTTCCGCTTCCGGGCCTTTTTTACCTTGCTTGATATCAAAGCTTACGGCCTGGCCTTCAGCTAAGGTTTTGAAACCTTCGGACTGAATAGCGCTGAAATGAACAAATACATCCGCGCCGCCTTCCTGCTCAATAAAGCCGAAACCTTTGCGCTCATTGAACCATTTTACTTTGCCTTCTGACATTGTATTGAATCCTCCTTTCTTAAATTTCCAAGTCGAACCAACACAATGACAAAACCAAAAACCGCCTGGATAATGAAAAATAAGGCGGCTTATCTTTGTATATCAATATGTCTAAATTCAACTTACCCTTCCGTATTGCTTTGCATATGCAAAGCACTTCTTACGAAATTAGGCACGTTTTTACTTATAATATTAATCAAAGTCAAGATATTTTTAAATATCTAAAAGGCTATCAAAATGACTAATTTTCTTGTTTTGATTTTTATTTTTTCTTTTTCAGCCCCTTGGACATTGCCCCCAGAGCACTATAACCGCCCAAAAAGTACGTTTAGGAAACGCTCTTTTGTTTGTCAATGGTTAAATACTTATATTCTGATTAAGTTTTGATGAAAAACGTGTTATGTTTACTACATTGATTAGAAAAGGAGCAGTAATTTAATGACACCTTCAGAAAAACGCCCCGCAAAATTCAGCGGGGCAACGCACTATGTTCTTGATGATGAACTGGCCAAGATTGTGAACATCTCCATCGCCCTGGAAATGCCTCTATTGCTTAAAGGCGAGCCGGGCACCGGGAAAACCATGCTGGCGCACGCGATAGCGGAAAACCTGCAGATGCCGCTGATTATTCTTAACGTCAAATCCAGCATGAAACTTATTGAAGCGCTTTACCAGTATGACACGCTCACACGTCTAAATGACAGCCGTTTTGCCGATTCCGGCCGCGATGTAAGTAAAATTGAAGAATATATCAAAATGGGAAAAATCGGCCAGGCTTTCACCTCAGATAAAAAAGTTGTTTTGCTAATCGATGAAATCGACAAGGCCGATACGGATTTTCAGGACGACATGCTCGACATTCTTGACCAGATGCAGTTCGATATTATCGAAATCGACCGCACGATAAAAGCCAAAAACCGCCCGGTGATTGTTATCACTTCAAACGCGAAAAAAGATTTATCTGATCCTTTTTTAGGCAGATGCAATTTCCATCACATCGCGTTCCCGGATCAAACACTAATGCGCAAAATAATCAGCGTTCACTTTCCTACGCTGAAAAACGATCTGGCCACGGCGTGCATGGAAACATTCTACAATTTGCGCCAAATTCGCGGCGTGGAGAAAAAACCGGCCACGCGCGAGCTGATTAACTGGGTGCGCGCGCTCCAGGCTGATCCGGATTTCCACTGGAAAGATCTCAAAAATGGCGTTATTCCTTATATGGGTGTTTTGTTCAAAAAAAGTTCCGATTTGCAAATGGCAACAGGCTTATTAACTGGCAAGGATTAAGAAAGCATGTTTGTCGATTTTTTCTATTTGCTGCGCGATAAAGGAATCCCGATTTCTCCGACTTCCTTTTTGCGCCTGCAAAAAGCCCTGATGATGGGACTGGTTCGTTCACTGGAAGATTTCTATATCGCCGCTCGTTCTCTGCTGGTAAAAAGCGAAAGATATTTTGATATTTACGATCAGGCTTTTTCCGTAGCTTTTCACGGCGCAACAGAAATCGAACCGACACAGGAAGAGCTGGGCGAGCTGGCCAAAGCGCTGCTTACTGAATGGCTTAAAGATCCGGGCGCGATGGCGGAGGCGCTTGGCGTTTCCGAAGAGGAACTGAAAAAAATGACGCCGGAAGAACTGATGCAGTATTTTATGGATCGCCTTAAAGAACAGACCCAAGCGCATCACGGCGGAAATTACTGGATCGGCACACACGGCACGTCGCCGGTGGGTCATTCAGGGAAACATCCGGGCGGCATGCGCGTGGGAGGTGTTTCTCAACATCAATCAGCAATCAAAGTGGCCATGGAGCGCCGCTACCGCGACTATTCGCAGGAAGGGCCGATTACCGCGTCACAAATCGGCGAAGCGCTCAAAAGACTAAAAAATCTGACACCGACCGGGCCGCAGGACGTGGTCAATGTTGATAAAACTATTTACCAGACCATGCGCAACGCGGGTGAAATTGAAATTGTGTTTGACCGCCGTCTTTCCGACCGCCTGAAAGTAAAGTTGATAATTGATAACGGCGGCTGGTCTATGGATCGGTATGTGGAAATAGTACAGATTCTTTTCAATTACGCCAGATTTCAGTTTAAAGAACTGGATATTTACTTTTTTCACAACACTATTTATAAAAATGTTTGGTTGGACCCGCAACGCTACAAAAAACCTGTTTCCGTGGATGAGTTTACTCGTTTTGATCCGGAAACCAGGCTTATTGTTGTGGGTGACGCGTCGATGGCTCCCTATGAACTGGGTGACGCAAGAGGCGCGATTTATTCGGGACAACACGGATCAAAACCATCTGTGGATTATCTGGCTCTTCTGGCAAAGACTTTTCGTCATTCTGTATGGCTCAATCCGGTGCCTCAGGAAGACTGGAGCTACACCTGGACGATACAAAGCATCGGGAAAATATTCCCCATGTTTGAACTCACGCTTGACGGGCTGGAAAAAGC
>DHGA01000034.1 GCA_002402545.1 Syntrophaceae bacterium UBA4810 | reverse complement strand
CCTAAAACAACATTTCAGGAAGCAATTTATTATCTGTTAAACCTATAAAGTTTCGATAGGGGGCAGTTTCAACCTACCCCCTATCTTATTTGGCAATAACTCTTTTTTATTCTGCCAGTGCTTTAATCTTTTTGTATTCATTAAGATCTGTGTAAAGATCGCCTGTGTAAGGATTGCGCTTGGTTTTGATCACTTTGTATATCATGTACAAGAATACGGCAATGTTAGAAAGTAACGCCAGCAGGCTCACGACAAATAATGCTGTAGTATCGGGTGTCGCGGAGGCGACCGGATATAAACCTTCTTGTGTCAATGAAATGTCTTTTGCAGCCGCTGCGATTGCCGCGCTTGCAGTTGAGTTTACAAAGAATGGACCCTTGTCGATGAATGCGGGGAATGTTTGAGCGAACATGCACCACAAAGCAAGTGTCTGGGCGCGATGTTGCAACCAGGCGCCTTTGCCTACTGTAAAGGCGCAAAGTGTGGGAGCTGCCAACAATGCTAATCCGGCGTACCAGGAGTGGCCGGGCAGGCAGTTGTAAGTATAGGCAAAGTTCCAAAGATCATAAGCAATAATCCAGAACCAGAGCATATCCGGCCACAACATATCCATGCTCCCGTCACTGGCTGTCTTCTTACGGATGCAGATTCCGAACCATCCCGTGATTGTGATGGTGTTAAGGATACCGGCAATTCCGTTCATGTAATTCCATGAACCGCCGATGTAGTATTGAATCTGATTGTGCAAAAACTCAATCGTAGGAACTGAATAAAGTGCACCTACTTGGAAGTCACGAACAACGGCTTCGATGATGTTGATGGCCAGAATGAGCGGCGGAAAGCATAATGCCCATTTCTTTTCACTTAATTTCCAAACTTTTCCGTCTTTGCCTGTACCGCGAAGGTGCCTGATACACCAGAAACCGATACATCCGGCTGTTGATGAGTAAACCTTTGCCAGATGGAACCAGTCCATATAAGCTGTATCACTCAATGTTGTAAGCCATAAAATTGTCAGAACGATCGGCAATACAACAAACATTGCAAAACCTGCCCATTTGAATCTGCGGCCAATCTCATTAGAGCCGAACAAGGCGACGAATGCCGCAATCCAAACAAGCCACACTAAAACGGAACTAACGTCTGTACTGAAAGTAAACATATTATTCCTCCTAGTGACATTAATGGTTTTTAAAGGTAAATTATAATTGATAAGAACTGTCTTTTTAACGCATAGATTATAGGAGTCACGGTATTGTATGTCAAGGATATCTTAACCACAAAAAAAGTGTGCGAATTGTATTTATTTCCAATTGAAAGGTTGTATAAATTTACAAAACAAGCAAACAACCTTTCAGGAAGAAGTAATTAAAAATCCATAATTAAGAATAAGGAATGATCTGTTTATTCCCATACTATAACCTGTTTTGCTAAATCAAGGCGGTATGAAAATCTGCCCAGTACATCCATACCGAGCAATCCGCCATAATCCAGGGCGTAACTTTCCGGGGGAAGAACGGCAACTGCGCGGTTACGGATTGTGTGCGGCCCGATGGTGATACTTGTCAACTGAACCACGCTTACCTCGATAACACCGCCGCCGGCGACCCCCGCTTTTTCTTTTCTTGCCTGGTTTAGGTTTATGTATAGATCATCAGCTACATTGGCATTTATGGCTGTCCCTGTCGCGCCCGTATCCATCACCAATTGAACATCGACTTCTTTATTCCCATAAGTAAGGGTTACCGGAACCAGAACGCGGTTTCCCTGCACTGTAACTTTTGTTATTTTTTCATCTGAAGAAGTATCTGTTAAATCCAAGCGCTGAGGCGCGGTATTCTTTTCCTGTGTGCTTTCTGTTTTTTCAAAACCGCCTATCGGCTTGCACTTTTTTCCGCCCACGGGATAATCGGAAATTGTTTCGTTGCCTTCACTATCCACACAACTGTAAAAAGTGCCCGCTTGGATAATTGCGGGCATAAAGAATAAAATAACAGCGGTTAATACCGCGAGAAGTTGAAAATCAATCGGGAAAAACTTTCTTTTAAACATTCTTACCTCTGAAAATTTTGTTTCTACTGGAATTATACCGCCACTAAAAAAACAGTAAATGAAGCTCGCCGCCCCAAGCACTGGGGTATCCTTTTGTCATGCCAACGCACGCTGGCATCCAGTTTCTGGATTCCGGCTTTCGCCGGAATGAAGACGCAAACGTCTAGGTATTAAACCCAACATACAATAAAGAATATTACCAGTCTTTTCCGAGCTTTGTCAGTAAATCCCTCGCGCCTTTGTGCCCGAGTCGGGCGGCTGTTTTCACGTCATCCAATTCTTTTTTGTAATTGCCTGTTTTGCCGTGGGCAACTCCGCGGTTATAATAGGCTTCCGCGTCTTTCGGGTTTTGTTCAATTACCTTATCAAAATCATCTATCGCCTGATAGAAGTTTCTAAGCTTGCAGTGCACGTAGGCGCGGTTATAATAAACACTGGTAAATTTCGGAGCAAGCTCTAGCGCTTTGTTATAATCCGCCAGTTCCTTTTCATATTTGCCGGTTTTTCCGTAGGCAATTCCCCGGTCGTAATATACGACAGGGTCTTTGGGATCGAGCTCGATGGCTTTGTTATAATCCGCGATTTCTTTATTATGCTTGCCCAGCTTGCCGTAGGCAACGCCCCGGTTATTATACGCTCCGGCGTATTTCGGGTCTATTTTAATCGCCCTGCTGTAATCAGCGATCGCCTCTTCAAATTTATTAAGATGGCGATACGAATATCCGCGGTTGTTATAAAACAGCGCGACTTTGGGATTAAGCTCGATAGCTTTAGAGTAAGCATTGACGGCATCCTGATATTTACCGGACACAAACAGGGCGTTTCCTTTTTCCAGCCATTCCCATTCCGGCGCTTTTGCCTCCTGAGGTTTTTTATCATCCGCGTAAACCAAATTATTTATCAGCAGCGCGAAGCAAACTGATAAAATTATTATGTGCAGTAATTTTGAAATTTTTCGTGTCAGCATTTCCGGATTCCTTTCATTATTAAATCATTTAATTTCGGTTATTTCTTTTATCGCCTCGGTGAAACCGGGCAGAGAATTTATTATTGTCGCGTCATCCACGCAATACGCGGCGCGGAAATAACCCGGCCCCCCAAATCCGCTTCCAGGCACAACCAGAATATTTTTCTTCAAAAGCATTTTGACAAATTCCACGTCATCGGGAATCGGGCTTTTCGCGAATAAATAAAACGCGCCCTGAGGTTTTTCAAATTTGTATCCCGCTTTTGCCAGGCCATCGCAGAGCAGATCGCGTTTTTTCTGATATACCGAGGCGTCAATTTTCGCGTTCTGCAGTTTAGCCACGATTCTTTGCATCAGCGCCGGCGCGTGGACAAAACCAAGTATCCTTGTGCACAGGATAAAAGCGTTTTGTAAATCATTTGCGTGGTCAATATCGGGGTTCACGGCTATGTAACCTATTCTTTCTCCCGGCAAAGAAAGTGTCTTGGAATATGAATAAGCGATAATCGCGTTTTTATACGCCTTTAAAATGCTGGGCACGGGAATATTGTCATATACGATTTCGCTATAAGGCTCGTCCGAAATCAGATAAATTGACTTAAGCAGTTCGGCACCCTTGCGATTGAGCAGTTCGGCCAGGTCAGATATATTTTTTTTGTCATAAACCTTTCCCGTGGGATTATTGGGCGTGTTAATTAAAACGGCCTTGGTGTTTTCGTTTATCGCCTCTTCTATGGCATTGATATTTAATGAAAAATCATCATTAGTGTTTATGAATTTTACCACACCTCGATAATTATCAATATAAAATGGATATTCAACAAAATAAGGCGTTGGCACGATAACTTCGTCCCCTGGATCAAGGATAGACTTAAAAATGACATTCAGCGCTCCGGCGGCGCCGCAGGACATGACAATATTATCAGCGCCGAGTTTCAACCCGTGCGCTTTATTGATTTTTTGCGCTATTGCCTGGCGCGTATCCGCGAAACCAGCGTTGGGCGCGTACCCGTGTTTCAGCGCAATCTTTTCCGCGGCAATATTTATCAGTTCTTTTTTAAATTCTTCCGGCGGATCAACATTGGGATTGCCCAAACTGAAATCGTAAACTTTATCCGCGCCGAATTTCTTTTTCATCGCCGCGCCTTCTTCAAACATCTTTCTAATCATGGAAGATTTCGTAAGAGACGCTTTAATCTTGCGCGCAACAGTCATGATAATAAGACCTCACCTTCCGCGGCAAAACCTAAATGCCAAAGCAATTATTTAAAATGATTTACCGTTTTTTGAATTGCCTATTTTTTACGTTTAAGCAACACAAACACTCCCAGCATAATCAGCACTGCCGGCAATATATACTGGGAATACTGATAGAGCTGTAAACCGTAAAATTCCGTAATCAGAAACATTACGCCGACAACGGTAATAAACCAGCCGCCGATATCCTTAAATCTTTGAATAAGCGTGCAGATGCCAACGACAATGAGCAATATCGGCCATGTTTTGCCGAAAGAATAAATCTCCGCTTTGGAAAGATAAATCAATACGCCTAAAGTAATTAAAATCATGCCGCCGGTAAGAATATTTAGCTTGTCTTTAGCCATAAAACAAATCTCCTTAATCTTTCATCAAAAGCGGCCGGATTATTACATCCGGCCGCTTTTCTTTGTAATTTATCCGTCTATTTAAAAAACTGCTTAATCAAATCAATGGGCAGGGGAAACACGATAGTGGAGCTGTTTTCCGCAGCAATCTGATTTAATGTCTGCAAATAGCGTAACTGCAGCGACATCGGCTGTGTCTGCATCAACGCGGCGGCATCAATTAGTTTCTGCGCGGCCTGGAATTCGCCTTCCGCATTGATGACTTTTGCTCTTCTTTCTCTTTCCGCCTCGGCCTGTTTGGCCATCGCGCGCTTCATTTCCTCAGGCAGGTCAATATGCTTTACTTCAACCAGAGATACTTTAATCCCCCATGGCTCCGTGCTGCGGTCCAATATTCCCTGCAGGTGCATATTGATTTTTTCACGCTCGGAAAGAATTTCATCCAGCTCCATCTGCCCGCAAACGCTGCGTAGCGTTGTCTGAGCCAACTGTGAGGTGGCGTATAAATAATTTTCGACGTTGACAAGCGCCGCGTTCGCTTCTGTGACCCGGAAATACACGACGGCGCTGACCTTGATGGAAACATTGTCTTTGGTAATAACATCCTGCGGCGGCACGTCCATGGTAATTGTCCGCATATCGACCTTGACGATTTTATCGATGACGGGAATAATAATAATCAACCCCGGTCCTTTTACGTCCCGAATGCGGCCCAGACGAAAGATAACCGCTCTTTCATATTCATTCAAAATTTTAATGGCGGAGAACAAAAACATCACCACCAACGCTATGATAAAAATAAACGGCATAGATGCTCCAAACATTTTACTTACCTCCTTTTATAATTATTTATTTTTTATACTTCTTTTTTTATCTCTTCAACGGTCAGCTTTAATCCGTCTACTTTTAAAATTTTAACTTTTGCCCCTTTGGGTATCGGGCTTTGACTCTGCGCGCTCCAGTATTCACCCTGAAAGAAAACCTTTCCCTCGTTAGCTATATCCGTCATTGCCTCACCCTGGCCATCTGCCATCGATTCTGTTCCGGAATAAGGACGGCGCATCTGCGCTTTAATCGCCATCCAGATAACTACAATGAAAAATCCGGATATAACCAAAAGAGCGGGAATAAACACTTGCAAGGATATGCGCAATGCGGGCTCCGGCGTTTCAAACATAATCAATGAACCCATCGCCAACGAAATAATTCCACCTATTGTAAGCATACCGTTACTCATAACTTTTATCTCCGCAATAAATAATATGATGCCGAAAAGTATCAGCAGTATTCCCGTGTAATTTACGGGCAACGTGGCCAAGCCGAAGAACGCCATCAAAAGAGATATCCCACCGATAACGCCTGGCAAAATCGCGCCGGGATTGGAAAACTCAAAGTACAGTCCGGCCAGACCAATCAGCAAAAGAATATAGGCGATATTCGGATCGGAAATCGCCGTCAGAATCTTTTGCCTTGTGCCCATTTCTATCTTGTTCACAGCCGCGTTTTTTGTCGATAATTTTATTTTCTTCCCGCCTTCCAGAGTAACCTCTTTGCCGTCAATCATGGCCAGAAGCTTATCAATGTCAGCGGCTACATGATCAATAACATTCATCTTTTTTGCTTCTTCGGCAGTGATGGATTCACTTTTGCGCACCGCTTTTTCCACCCATTCCTCCGAGCGGCCTCTGATTTTCGCTATACTGCGCACGTAAGCGGCGGCATCATTTTCCATCTTTTCAGACATGGTTTTATCCACGCCTCCGCTGCCGCCAAGGCCGATAGCCACGGGATGAGCCGCGCCGATATTCGTGCCGGGCGCCATGGCCGCCACATGCGCGGCGGTGGTTATAATCACACCGGCTGACGCGGCGCGCGCGCCGGAAGGATACACATAAACAATTACCGGAATGGGAGCGTTAAGCAGACTTTTGGCAATTTCGCGCATTGCCGTGTCCATACCGCCTGGCGTGTCCAGTAAAATAATTAATCCTTGAGCGCCTTCTTTTTTCGCTTTTTCGATACTATCCGCGACGTATTTAGCTGTGGGCGTAGTAATCACGCTGGCAACAGTAATCACATTGAATACAGGATTTTCTTCATTAGCCCAGGCAACGCCGGTAAAAAGTATGATAGCCGCTAACAGGCAAACTATTTTTTTTATCATATTTCCTTCCTTATATTTTTTAATCAAGGCCGATTTCCTTGATAATCTTCTGTACGTCATCCCACACGGGCTTTTTTGCCGAAGGATTGCGCAAAAGATACGCCGGATGATAAGTGGGCATTAATTTAATTCCTTCATAATCATGAAAGCGGCCGCGCAAAGCGGTTATCGGCGTTTGTGTTTTCAAAAGAGTCTGCGCCGCAAATTTTCCCAAAGCGCAAATCACGCGGGGCGCGATAATCTGCAATTGCTTTTTTAAAAACGGCTCGCATTCGCATATTTCTTCGGGCAAGGGATTGCGATTTCCCGGAGGCCGGCACTTGAGAATATTGCATATATAAACATCCTGACGCGAAAGCTTCATTCCCTTAACTATAATATCAGTCAAAAGCTGTCCGGCTCTTCCAACAAAGGGCAGCCCCTGTTCATCTTCATCCGCGCCCGGAGCTTCACCGACAAAAACAATCTTCGCTTCCGGATTGCCCTGGCCAAAGACAAGATTTTTTCTGGTTTTTGCCAGTGAACATTTTTTGCAGTCTTTCATCTGTAAATGAAATTTTTTCATTTGCTCTTCTTTTTTATTTCCGGAAACAACTTTCATTTTATCTCCCGCGGGCTGCGTCTTTTCCCATTTAATACCAACAGAAAAACTTTCGTGATTGACAACCTGCCCCTTCAGAGCTTTAACAGCCGATAATAATTCCTCTTTTATCTGATGAACTTCTTTGGGCGATAAAGATTCCGGCATTATCCGCTTCTCCCGCCTTTATCCTTAAGCAATGTTCTGACGCGATCTAGAATTTTATCCGCCGCTTCCATTTTAGTCATTTTAGAAAGCTTTTCTGTTTTACCTTTTTTGTCGATGATGGTGATGACATTGGTGTCTGTCTGAAAACCCGCGCCTTCCTGGCATAAGTTATTGGCGATAATCAAATCCATATTCTTTTTTTTGAGCTTTTCTTTGGCGTTGGTCAAAAGATTCTGGGTTTCCATCGCGAAACCAACCAATATACTGTTTCCTTTGTTTTTACCTATTTCCTCGATGATATCGGGATTTTTTTCCAGCATTATCGTCATTTGCTTGCCGGTTTTTTTAATTTTTTCTTTTGAACATTCCTTTGGCCGGTAATCCGCAACCGCGGCGGCTTTGATAATAATTTTTGCTTTCTTATAATTTTCGATAACCGCTTTATGCATCTGGCGCGCGCTGCGTACCTGTATGCATTTTTGCACTTTAGGTATAGCTAATGTGGTCGGTCCGCTGACCAGGGTAATATGAGCGCCGCGGCGTTTTGCGGCTGCAGCCAGAGCGTAACCCATTTTTCCGGAAGAAAGATTGGTAATGTGCCTTACCGGATCAAATGCCTCCTGCGTTGGGCCTGCGGTAATAAGAATATTAACACCTGCCAGATCTTTGGCCGTGAGCATAGCTTCTATCTCTTCGATTATTTCCGGTATTTCCGGCAGGCGTCCCGCGCCCTGAGTTTTACAGGCAAGTTCTCCCACGCCGCTTTCCATGATAAAATAACCGTGCGTTTGCAGTTTTCTTAAGTTATCCTGCACAACAGAATTTGCCAGCATCTTATCGTTCATAGCCGGACAGATCAAAACCGGTTTATCCGCGGCCATAATTGTTGTGGAAAGTAAATCATCCGCCACGCCGGAAGCGATTTTACCGATAATGTTAGCCGTCGCCGGCGCGATAACAAAAGCATCGGCAAAATCGGCCAGGGCAATATGCGCGATATCGTATTTCTGCGTGGGAACATACATATCGATGTAAACCTGGTTTTGTGAAAGAGTCTGCATCGTCAATGGAGTGATAAATTCCGTGGCGCTTTTGGTCATAATGACTTTTACCTGCGCGCCTTCTTTAATCAGCGCGCGGGTAAGCTCCGCCGCTTTATAAGCGGCAATTCCCCCGGTAATTCCCAAAACGATTTTTTTACCAGCAAGCATGATATCTTCTCTTTGGATTATTTCTCAGGAATATAGCAGTGTTTTCGGGCAATATCAAGGCATAAACTCCGTCAAAACAGGCTTTATCAATTAGTTTCCCTTGGCTATTTTTATTATTTTAAACTTACACCAGAACAAAATATAAATAGCTATGTTGAATATCGATATTCAACATATCAGGCCAAAAGAAATCAAATTTGCCTTGCAAAAGCCAGTAAAAGCCAATAAGAAAAACGCGCCGAATCTTTCGGCTGCGGGAGAAACAATGAAAAAGACTCATCTTTATTTGATAACAGGCGGCGCGATTCTGCTGGCTTTCTTATTCGGCTGGTTGTTTTTTTTCGGTTATCTGGAAACAGAAAAACCACAAATCGCATTGGCGCAGGAAATCTCTTTTATTGGGAAAAATAAAAAAGCGGAAATTATATTTTTCGATAAAAAAGGCGGCCTTGCCGATTTAAAAGTTGAACTTGTACAGGATGAAAAAAGAAGTATTGTTTTTCAGGAAAAAATATCGGCAAGAAGAAATAATCAGAAGATTGTTTCTTTGACAATTAACGCTCAGGAAGCTTCTCTTAACGATGGGCCGGCGACGCTTAATATTTCCGCCAGAGACCATTCCCTTTTTAGAAACGAGACGGTATTTTCCCGGCAGGTGATAATTGACACAAAACCGCCGCAGATTGTTATGTCCGGCCAACCCGGTTATTTCAGCCAGGGAGGCACAGGATTTTTTGCTTATCTTGTTTCCAAACCGGCGGAAGAAACAGGCATTTACGTGAATGATTATTTCACGCCCGCTTATAAATCAATAATAAACAATAAAACCGCTTATGTGGGTTATCTTGCCTTGCCTATTGAGGCGACCAAGGAAAACACGCGCGTGATTATTTACGCTAGAGATGAGGCGGGTAACGAAACCCGAATCGTTCCTTCTTTTTTCATTAAAGTTGTAAATTTCCGCAGTGACAGCGTTGTCTTGGGTGAATCTTTTTTACGGATGAAAATGCCTGAATTTCAGACTTCTTTTCCTCAGCTTCAGGGAAAGTCCCTCGCGGAATCATTTGAATACATCAATTCGCGAATGCGTGCGGATAACGACAAAAAAATTCAGGAAATCTGCCAGAAGTCCGCAGTAAATAAACTATGGGACGGGACTTTCTTAAGAATGAGAAACGCCGCCACTATGGCCAGATTTGGAGACAGGCGAAATTATATTATTGACGGTAAAACATTGGGCAGTTCAATCCATTTGGGAGTTGACCTTGCCTCAATAGCCAACGCGCCGATTGAAGCGGCAAACAACGGAATTGTTGTTTTCGCGCAGGAGCTGGGGATTTACGGAAACACAGTGATCATTGACCACGGTCAGGGGCTGTTTAGCTTATATGCTCACCTTTCATCTATCGATACATCGGTGGGAGAAAGCGTAAAAAAAGAAGGACGCATCGGCTATTCAGGCCTGACAGGGCTTGCCGGCGGCGATCATCTTCATTTCAGCATTATTGTGGCCGGACAATTTGTCAATCCGCTGGAATGGTGGGATTATCACTGGATAGAAAACAACATAACTAAAAAAATGCAGTTTTAAAAATTCTAAGAGACGCTTGGCGCACGGTTAACTTTTAGCGATATCCCGATGATTTAAATAGATGCGATATTTCATCTTGGATAACCGCGAGCTAAGTTTGTTGGCCATTACCACGGAACGGTGCCTTCCGCCGGTGCATCCGATGGCGATATTAAGGCGTGCTTTTCCTTCTTTATCGTAGAGAGGTATAAGCATCGATAACAAATCCAGAATCTTTAGTAAAAAGTTTTTGCTTTCCCTGTTTTTTAATACGAACTTTGTCACTTCGGAATTATGGCCATCATGTTCTTTTAATTCCTCGACAAAATAGGGGTTGGGCAAAAATCTCACGTCAAACACAAGATCGGCGTCCGCTGGCAAACCGTAACGATAGCCAAAAGACGAGATGCTGATAATCATTCTTTTATATTCGGAGGACGGCAGAAAATACCGCTGAACAATGTCCTTTAACTGATGAACGTTGGCGGAACTTGTGTCTATTATCCTTTCCGCCATTTTTCTCAAAGGCAGCAATTTTTCTTTTTCCAGCATGATGCCATCAATAATCGAACCTTTTTCAGAAAGCGGATGGTTGCGCCTGGTTTCACTGAATCGGCGCAGTAAAGTATCGTCACTTGCTTCCAGAAAAAGGATTTCTATTTTAAAGCCTCTTTCCTTCAATTTTCCGAATATCCGGCAATATTTTTCCAGGAAGCCTTTTTCCCTCAAATCCATAACCATGGCTACCCGGTCAATTTTCGGCGAGGAAACAATTGTTATATCCAGAAACTTCGGCAATAAAACAACGGGGAGATTATCCACGCAGAAGAAACCGATATCTTCCAGAGCTCTAAGCGCCGTACTTTTGCCGGAGCCGGAAAGTCCGGTTATGATTACCACGCGTAAATTTTTCATCGCGTTATCCTTCAGGTAATATTTAATTGTGATACTTAATTATTTTTAGCAGATTTTTAAAAAAATAACCAGTGGCAGGAAATTGGCCGGCTATAAATTTAAGATAAATTTTATTTTGAAATATTTATCTATAGCTGACAGTTCTGATCTTGAGAAATGATCACTTGATGCAACTCTTCGTGCGATTTTGCATCCATGAGCTTTTTACGAAAATCAACCACTTTCAGCATTTTGGAAATTTTTGCCAGAATCTTCAGATGCTGACCAGCGGAATTTTCTGGCGCCAAGAGTAGGAAAAAAATATGGACTGGTTTGCCGTCGATGGAATCGAAAGAAATTCCTTCTTTGCTGCGCCCAAAAGCGACAACAAGTTCCGGAAGCTCTGGGATTTTACCGTGCGGGATAGCCACGCCGTCACCAATGCCCGTGGAACCAAGCTTCTCTCTTTGCTGTAAAACTTCCATAACCGCGGCCAGATCCAGCTTTAAACCGCCGTTAATGATGGTCTGCACCAATTCCTGCAGGGCATCTGTCTTGTTTTTTGCCTGCAGATTTTCATTGATAAAACCGCTGATTAATATCTGATCCAGTTGCATATTGCACGCCTAAGCTTTGTAAAATAAGCAAAACGCTTATCTTAGCTGTTTGTTTCTATTACGGTGTAGTTGCCGTCATCGCGGCGGTAAACCACGCTCACGTTCTCGGATGATGAATCACGATAAATTATAAATCCGGCTTTTGTTTCTTCTATCTCCATCACTGCTTCATCAACCGACATCGGTTTTAATATTATTTTACGCGTTTCCACCACCCTGCTTGCCGATTCTTCCATTTGAGACGTGTCTTCATTTTTTCGCCTGCCGTGCCTAATGCTCACGGGTTTTCTTTCACGAATTTTTTCTTTTTGCTTTTTTATCTGTTTTTCAATTTTATCCACGCATTTATCAATGGCTAGACGCATGTCCTTATCTTTTTCTTTGGAGTTAAGATTCCATCCGTTGGCGCTTATATTTATTTCCACCAGATTTCTGAATTTTTCCACGGAGAGAACAATATGGGCTTGGGCGGGGGTATCGAGATACTTATCTAATTTATTGATTTTCTCTTCCGCGTAATCTCTTTGTCCTTTTTCACCTTCAGTATTTCTGAAAGTCACAGAAATCTTCATTTTTCCCTCCCTGTTCTGCCTGCCTTTCGGACTAACTTCCGCCAGCAATTAGCCGGCCCTTATCCGCAAAGTCAAGTCATATAGTGATATGAAAGCTAAAAGTCAACCAGTTTTTCACCTTTTTTATTGTAACCTATTTAAAGATAATCCGCGTTTAAAAATATTTTTTTCTTTTTGAAGACGGCAAAATACCCATCATTTCCCTGTATTTTGCCACTGTGCGGCGGGCAATGTCAATACCCCTGTCTTTTAACATATCCACTATATCGCAGTCGCTGTATGGCTTTTTGGGTTTTTCCTGGCTGATGATTTTTTTAATTTCTTCCTTGACGCTCTTGGAAGCGATGTTTTCACCGGAAACTCTTTGAATTGAGCTGCCGAAGAAATACTTGAGTTCAAAAATGCCCCTTGGCGTGTGCATGTATTTGTTGTTAACCACGCGGCTGATTGTAGATTCATGCATTTCCACATCCGCGGCAATATCGCGCAAAACCAGCGGCTTCAGATGCTTTATGCCTTTATCAAAAAAATCCTTCTGATACTTGACGATGCTCTCTGTTACCCTGTAAATTGTTTTTTGCCTCTGCTGAATGCTTTTAATCAGCCATGTTGCCGCCTGCACTTTTTCCCGGATATATTTTTTTCCGTTTTCCTGCTCGTTATTGTTATGCGAACCGAGGCCTCCCATAATCTCCCGGTAAAAATTGCTTATCCTCAAGCGCGGCAATCCGTCGTCGTTCACGATTATCTTATATTCGTCACCGGCTTTAACGACATAAACATCAGGAATAATAGCCTGGGCTCTTTCCGCGGCGTAAATGCTGCCCGGTTTGGGATCCATGCTGCTAATTAGTAAGACGGCCTTTTCCGCTTCGCGTAGAGATACTTTTAATTTGCGGGCGATATGCTGATAATTCTTTAACTCCAAATCTTTGAGGTGATTGCTGATAATTTCTTCCACGATAGGATTTCTTTTCAAGCCCATCATGCGCGCCTGAATGAGCAGGCATTCCTGAAGGCCGCGGGCGGCAATACCGGGAGGATCAAATTCCTGTACTTTTTTTAAAACATTTTCCGCGAATCCCACTTCGACATTCTCCAGAGAAGCTATCTCCTCCAGCGTTGCGCACAAATAACCATTCTGATCCAGATTGCCGATTATCTGTGTTCCCACTTTTATTTCATCTTCGCTCATTGGCGAAAGTTTCATTTGCCACATTAAATATTGCGTAAGCGATTCGCCCTCGCTTATCATATTATCCCACGCGGGCGCTTCGGCATCCTGACGTCCGTATGTTACGCCCACGGGACCATAATCTTCCAAATAGTTGTTCCAGTCAAATTCCTCGCGTCCGTCACCTTCACCGGTGATTTCTTCCGTTTTCTCCAGCGGCTTTACATCGGCGCTCTCCACCGGCTGCATATTTTCTTCAGCTTCGGCACTAACCTCTTCACTGCTGATTTCATCCGCGGAAATTTCTTCCAGCAAAGGGTTTTCTTCCATTTCCTGATTTATTGTTTCGACAAGTTCCAGGCGGGATAATTGCAGCAGCTTAATGGCCTGCTGCAGTTGCGGCGTCATAATCAATTGCTGCGATAATCTTAAATTCTGTTTTAATTCAAATGCCATAACAATTAATTATGCCTTAAGTATTTTTATAAATTGAAATTTTCACCAAAATAAAACTTACGGGCAAGTTTGCTTTTTGAAATTTCGGCGGGGCAGCCTTCAACAAGTATTTTGCCTTCATTGACTATATAAGCGCGGTCACAGCACGATAATGTTTCCCTGACATTATGGTCAGAAACAATTATGCCGATACCCTTATCTTTGAGTTTTCCTATTATCCTCTGGATATCGGCTACCGCGAGCGGATCAATGCCCGCAAACGGTTCGTCCAGCAGAATGTATTTCGGAGAAGTTACCAAAGCGCGCGTAATTTCCACGCGTCTTCTTTCACCGCCGGAAAGTGAATAAGCATAATTTTTTGCCAGCGAGGTAAGATCCAGTTCTCCCAGAAGTTCGTGTAGTCTTTCTTTTCTTTCTTCTTCGGAAATATCGAGCGTTTCCAATATGGCCATGATGTTATCTTCCACTGTAAGTTTGCGGAAAACAGAAGGTTCCTGCGGCAGATAATTCAGGCCTTTTCTGGCTCTCTGATACATCGGATGAGTGCTGATGTCTTCGTCATTGAGAAAGATTGAACCTTCATCCGGTCTGATCAGCCCGACAATCATATAAAAGGTGGTTGTTTTACCGGCGCCATTGGGGCCCAAAAGTCCTACAACTTCTCCGGGCGATATGGATAAATCAACCTGATTGACAACTTTCCGCTTATGGTAAATTTTAGTCAGACCTTTTGCCGTTAATTCGCTCATAATTTAGAATGCCTGATTCTTTCTAGTTTATTTCCTCTTTTTTTGTTTCCTGCGGATATATTTTGAGATGCACTCTTTGATTTTTCCCGGGCTCGCATTCTTCCAGCTTTCCCCTGTTTTCGTTTAAATAGATTGTCGCCTTGCATCCCGTAATAACATTGTTTCCTTCGCGCATTACGACATTTCCGGTAATAATAACTTGTCCGCTTTCATGATAATAGGTGGCTTCATCACCGGTCACCAGTCTCTCGCCCTGGGTTGAAGTGACATTTCCCGTTGCCGTTATCTTTTCCATAAGATTTCCAGTTTCAAAAGACGTCTTGCTTTTCTTCTTTATTTGCGCCTTAGGTTCATCTTTGTAATGTATCTTTAGTTCATCGGCTTTTAGAATTTTATCGCCCTGTTTCACAACGGCGTTGCCGCTGAACGTGACCATTTTTTCTTCGCTATACGCGTCCATGCGGTCGGAATTTATTTCTATAGGTTCATTTTCGTTAACTAGTTCCTCTTTATTCATAATGATGTCTTCTGCTAAAAGATAACCGGGAATCATTAATATGATGGCTAAAACTAACCAGAATAATTTTCTATAAATCATCTTTCCCCCCTTTATTTTATTTTCGCTTTCACCATGGAATTGAGATTCAATTCTCCGCTCTTAATAAAAAGAGTCAGCCCCTTGCCTTTAATTGCTATGCGATCACTTTCCATTGTAACCGGAGCGTCAGTATAAAACTTTTTTTGTTCATCGCTGTAATTAAGATAATCGGTGGTAAATTTTTCTCCCGCGCTTGAAGTAATGATAACGTTGCCGTTTATCTCAATATCTTTTTTTTCCGTTTCCATCCGGCCTTTATCGGCGGTCATATTATAAACTTTGCCTTCAGCCGTATTGAGTTTTATCCGAACTTTATCAAATACCGCCAGATTTTCTTTTCTTTCATACGTGGCTTTTTCCGCCTTAACTTCCCAGCGGGAACCGGATTCCCCCACTTCGGTAAACACAAATCCTTGAATCTCCAAATCAACCTGTTCGGGCATTACTTTTAAAAGGTTCTTCGATTTTAATCTGTTCATACTGACTAATGCGATAACAATAACCAATACAAATAAAGCAACGACTATCGCGATTATCTTTGTTTTTTTTGTTAATTTCATTTTCACCATTGTCACGTTTTATATTTTGTGCGACGCCACAAGCATAAGTTATACCATTGTGCTATGATCATGTAAAGACATTAGGGCAAACAAGAAAGATATAAAGAAATACTGCTATGTTATAAGATGGTTAGCTATTCTTAATTTTTTTTATTTTATGACCAAATTCATATCTTTCGGCGACTTTCGGCCATTTATCCTGTGCCTGTAAAATCATTTCACAAATTTCTCTGACCGCTCCTTTTCCACCTCTGTTTTTTGTAACGTAATTGGCTGATTTTTTTACTATTTCCATAGAATCCGCCACTGCCGCGGAAAAACCGACTCTTCTCATAACTGGTATATCAACTATATCATCTCCCATATAAGCAACGTCTTCAGATTGTAATTTGTGTTTTTGCAGAATTTTTTCCAATACTTCTTCTTTGTTAAATGCCTTCTGATGAACTTCGTTAATCTCCAAATCTTTGGCTCTGTATTCCACAACTTTTGATTTGCGCCCGGTCAATATCGCGGCGTTGATTCCGTAACGCTGGAGTAGCTTGATTCCATGTCCGTCACGAACGTCGAAATTCTTCAGCTCGCGTCCCTTATCATCCATAATGATGCGCCCGTCTGTCATCACGCCGTCCACATCCAAAATAAGCATTTTGATTTTCCGCAGTTTATCTTTCAGGCTTTTCTTCATTATTTTATTTTCCCTTAATCAGAGTATCAATTTGTTTCAGAACCGTCAGCAATTCTTCCAGCGAATTAAGGTAAAGCGAGTTAGCGCCGTCGCACAAAGCTTTTTCCGGATCCGGGTAAACTTCAAAAAATATTCCGTCCACGCCCGCGGCCACCGCCGCCCGCGCCAGATACGGCACCATGTCACGCTGGCCGCCTGATGAAGTTCCTTCACCGCCCGGAAGCTGAACGGAATGAGTCGCGTCGAAAATAACCGGATATCCCATGTTTCTCATAATAGGCAAGCCGCGCACGTCAAAAACAAGATTATTATAACCGAAAGAAGCTCCGCGTTCGGTAATCATAATATTCTCATTACCGGCGGCTTTTATTTTCTCGATAATGTTGGCCATATCCCACGGCGCGAGAAATTGTCCTTTTTTAACATTTATTATCGTCGCCTTTTTCGCTATTTCGGTTACAAAATCGGTCTGACGGCATAAAAAAGCGGGGACCTGTAAAACATCAAGAACTTCAGCGGCGGAATTGATTTCTTCAAATCTGTGCACGTCGGAAAGAACGGGAATTTTTAATTTATCTTTAATATTTTTCAGCATTGCCAAACCGTCTTTAAGTCCGGGGCCGCGGTAGGATTTAACTGAAGTGCGGTTTGCTTTATCGTAGGAAGCTTTGAAAATAAAAGGAATGCCCAGCTTAGTTGTGAGCTCTTTGAGATATTTTGCAATATCCATCGCGGCTGCTTCACTCTCCAGCACGCACGGCCCGGCGATCAAAACAAATCCGGTTTTATCTCCGATAAAAAAATCTCCCAGCTTGATTTTTCGCATCTTTATTACTCCTTGTCCTGTGTTTGCGCCTTTTGCTGTAAGAACAAAATCCTGATGCGGGGAATTCCCCTTGCCGCTTTTGACGAATCGGGATTAAGCTCGTAGGCGGTTGTATAAGCTTTCAGCGCCTCTTCGTAAAGTCCTTTTTTTTCATAAGCCTCGCCCAAGTTCGCGTGTGCCTCGCTATCTTCGCGATCATACTTCAAAGCTATCATATAATTTTCAATCGCTTTATCCAGATTGCCGGAAGCCGCGTAAGCGTAGCCGAGGCTTGAGTAAGATGATGATTCTTTAGGCGCGAGTTTTACGATGTTCTGAAAACAACCGAGCGCTTTTTTATAATTTTTTGTTTTGAGATAGTAATTGCCGACATAGCTTAAAGTTTCTTTGGTTTGCGGCGATACTTTCTCATACAACGCGACCGCTTCTTTTTCGCGCCCCAGCTGATTATAAGTATAAGCCAGATTGTAATTCAGCGTCGGATGTTTCGCGCCCAGCTTCAGCGCCTTTTCATAATTTTGCGCTGAAGAGGCGTATTTTTTCAACTCGCCGTAAGCAAAACCAAGACTTACAAAATATTCAGCTTTCAGCGTGTATCTTTCTGTTAATTTTTCCAGATAAGTTATCGCCTTCGCGTATTTTTTTCCTTTTAAATAAAGATCGGCAAGCCTTTCTATGGCGTCCGTGTCCTGCGGATTAATTTTCAAAACCTGCTCGTATTCCTGTATCGCCTGCTGGTCCATTTTTCTCTTTTCATAGGCAACGCCTAAATTAAAACGGACAACCGGCTCGTCAGGGGCAAGCGTGACGGCTTTTATGAGATTTTCCATCTCTTCTTTTGATTTACCGACGCTGGCATAGGCGGAAGCAAGATTAGCGTAAGCGGCGGCCATTTGCGGATTGTTTTTTAAAAGCTCGGTGTAATTTTTAATCGCGTCATCATATTTTTTTTCTCTTAAATACGCGTCGCCCAACGCCAATAGCGCCAAATCTTTGTCCGGGGAGCGCTGGGCGATATATTTATACTGCTCAATCGCCTCGCCGGTCATCTTTTCTCTTTCTAATGCTTCGCCTAATTTATAGCGAGCCGCGAAATTATCCGGTTCAAGTTTTATCAATTCACGATAATTATCTATCGCCTGCCGCCATAATCCTTTTTCGGCCAGAGCAATGCCAAGATTAGTGTAAGCCTGCGCCTCGCGCGGATTTAGCTTGGCCAGTTTTTTGGAAACATCTATCGCGTTGTCATAATCATGCTTTTTAATATAACATTTCGCCAGTTCCTCCAGCGCTCCGGCATCATCAGGTTTAATCGACAAAATATTCTTATACAGAGTTATGGCTTCATCGATTCTTTCCTGACGAAAATAAATTCCCGCCAAGATCTTGCGCAAGCCGATATCATCTTTATTAGCCGCGATGGCTTTCCGCAGATAGTTTATTTGTTCAGCAACACTTCCGGATTCTTGGGCCGATCTCAGCCAGTCCTGCGGCGTAATGACCACCTTCATCGGCACTGCGCCTATTTCTTTCTCCAGATAATATACGCGGATTTTGTAATCAGTTATTTCCGAGGCGTTTTTCGGCGTGGAGCCTCCGGCCATAATTTTATTGACCAGATCAATGCCGCGCAATAATACACGCATATCATTTCCGCCTTTTCCCAATTCTTCGACACGCACCGATATGCGCTTACCTGTTAAATCGTCACTACCCACGGATATAATGCCGAACTCATCGCGGTAAGTAACTTCCAGCATCTCATGCGCCCACACGCGCAGAAACTGCCCGTTTTTTTCCACGTTCAGATAATAGAATCTGGGCGTTTGCTTCAATAAATAATGAGAAAAAGTGTTTTTCACCCGCGTGCCGAAAAAAGCGACAGAGCGGAAAGCCTGCGGAAAAAGAAGATATATCAGCCCGCCAATCAATATTACGGCGAGCGCGATAAGAAATATCCTTTTAAAATGATATTTCTTTTTTACCGGATCGATTTTTTTACGTCTGATCGTCATTTATCTCTCTTTGATTTTTCCATTCATTTAACGCGGATATAATTATCCCCGCGGGTGATATTTCTGATGAATTTCTTTTAACCGGTCGCGCGTGATATGTGTGTAAATCTGTGTGGTGGATATATCCGCGTGCCCCAACATTACCTGCACGGTGCGTAAATCCGCGCCGCCTTCCAGCAGGTGCGAAGCGAAGGAATGCCGGAAAGTATGCGGATGAACTTTTTTTATCAAGCCCGCTTTTGATGAATAACGGATTACCATCTTCCAGAAACCCTGCCGGGAGAATTTTCCTCCGAAGCGGTTCAGAAACAATACCTCCGTGCTTTTCTTTTGCATCAATTGCGGCCTCGCCTTATCCACATAAACTCTTACGCAATCGTACGCGGTTTTTCCGATGGGGACAATTCTTTCTTTACTGCCCTTGCCCATAACCGTTAAAAAACCCACCTGCCAGTTAATAGAGTTCATTGTCAGATTAATCAACTCCGAAACGCGGATTCCCGTGGCGTATAAAAGCTCCAGCATCGCCGTATCGCGCAGGGCGGCGGGTGTTTTATCCCCGGGCTGGGCTAAAATAACTTTCATTTCTTCCTTACTTATCGTATCGGGCAGGCGCATCCATACTTTCGCGAGCTCGATATTGGCCAGCGGCGTCTGCTCGATAAGCTTTTCCATGAGCAGGTATTTATAAAATCCACGCAACGCCGCCAGCGCCCGGTTCATGGAATTCGCTGAAAGCCCTTCATTCTTAATCAGCACCAGATATTCAACAATAATCTCCGGAGTCGCGTCCTTAATATGAGACAAACCTTTTTGCGCGATAAAAGCAAGGTAGCGTTGCAGGTCGCGTCCGTAAGCCTCCAGCGTGTTTTGAGCAACTCCCCGTTCAATTAATAGATAATTTAAATACCTTTCCAGCATTTCCAGCATGCGACTTTTTAACGCAAATATGCCCCTGAAGCAAAGTTTTTTTATTGACTTATTTTACAATCCTGTAAAAATAGAGGCACAAAATAATCAAATTGACTCTTGGAGGAAATATCCAATGAAAAATATCGTTATTGCCTCTGATCACGGCGCGGTTTCCCTGAAAAAGGAAATCATATCCTTTTTAAAAACAAAAGGTTGCACGGTTAATGACATGGGCGTGCACAATGAAGATTCGGTGGATTATCCGAATATCGCTATTGTCGCCTGCAGGGAATTTAACAAGGGCGGTTATGATTTTGGCATTTTGCTTTGCGGCACGGGCATCGGCATGTCGATTGCCGCCAACAAAATCCGGGGAATCCGCTGCGCGCAGGTATTTGACCTTTTCACCTCGCGAATGGCCAAAGAACACAACGACGCCAATTTTATCGCTTTGGGCGGCCGCGTTAAATATAATGTTCCGGTCACGGAAATCTTGGATACTTTTATGATGACAACATTCGCGAATGAAAGGCACACAAGAAGAGTTTCGCAGATAATGGATTTGGATAAAATCCGTTAACATATCATTTTTCTGTCAGGTGATCAGGCATGGCGGAAGTTTTGGACAAAAATCAAATCAGCCGGATATTTCGTGACGCGCGAAAGCATCAGCGCATCGGTCAAATCATCCGCCGTTTTTCCACCAATAAAGATGATATAAGGCAAACGGCGCTCATAAATCTCGATTTATCTGACCGCCGCAACGTTTTGGAATTAGGTTGCGCGTTCGGCGCATTTACCGAAGCACTTAAAGGCAGGCTGCATCCACGGGCAAAAATCACCGGCCTGGACATGCTTGCCGAATATGAATCTTTTTTCCTCGATGCCTGCGCGCGCGCGGGCTACGCGGGAGAATTTTCGGCGGGCGGAGTGGAACAGATTATTAAATATCCGTCTACTTCTTATGACCTGATTATCTGCAGCTACGCTTTATATTTCTTTCCCGATTTGATTGAAGATATCGCGCGCGTTCTTACCGGTGACGGATTTTTTATCACCATCACTCATTCCGAAGCCGACATGCGAGAGCTGGTGGACATAATCAAAACAATACTCAAAAGGAATAATCTGCTCACGGATAATCAGAGATTGCCCATTGAAAATATTGTCGGCAGATTTAACGCGCAAAACGGTGGCGCCCTGCTGCAAAAACATTTTGGCCGCGTGCAATCGATAGATTTCAAAAATACGCT
The DNA here is from genome assembly GCA_002402545.1 of Syntrophaceae bacterium UBA4810. Taxonomy (GTDB): domain Bacteria; phylum Desulfobacterota; class Syntrophia; order Syntrophales; family Smithellaceae; genus UBA4810. The sequence continues at coordinate 7,363 of DHGA01000034.1, read as the reverse complement.
TATTTTCCCGCCAGGCGAAATTAATTATTTCCTGGAATATTTTCAGTTTAAACAATCATTCTTTCTTACTGAGACGCAAACAAAAAAACAGAATATAATAGATGAGCTTTCGCGTGAACTTCAGAATAAGGCGGAAAAAGAAAAATCCATCGGCATGTGCAAGGACGATATAATTTTTATTGCTTCTCAACCTCTCGAGGCAAAGGAAACCGCATGAAAAAACAGCGCAAGCACTGCCTCTACTGCGGCAAGGTTATCATCAAAAAATATGAAGACGGCGTCCAGCGTGATTACTGCGGAGCTTGCCAAACATTTTTTTATGAAAATCCTCTGCCGGTGGTTTCCTGCATTTTGGAATCTTCCCGCCAGATACTTTTAGTCAAGCGCGACCGGCCGCCTTCCAAAGGCGCGTGGTGTCTGCCTTCGGGATTTGCCGAAGCTGGCGAAAGCATCGAAGGCGCGGCACTGCGTGAACTGAAGGAAGAAACAGGCATCAAGGGCAAAATAGTAAGGCTTTTGGATGTGGATTCCTACAAAAGCCGCTTTTACGGCGATTTGCTTTTCCTGACATTTGTTGTTGAACAGGCGGGCGGAAAACTTGCCGCCGGTGATGATTGCGCCGAGGCCAAATTCTGGCCTCTTACTAAACTGCCGCCGCTGGCTTTCAGCTCTAACAAAAAAGCGCTGGATGCCTACATTAAAAGCAGAAAGGACTACTGGGCTATATTTGATTCCATTGAACACGCCGATGAAAAAAAACTCACACCAAAAATCGCGAAAAACTCACTAACAAGACGGCTAGCTAATTTCATCGTCAACAATAAAGAAGAAATTATCAATCAGTGGCTCGCGGACGCGACAACAAATCCTTCCACCACCGAATACCACAATTATGACCGGCAAATATTACAAAAAATAGGAGATAAAATTCTCTCGCAATTATCTCTGTGGCTGGGTGGGCTCTACGATGTCAACCGCATCAGAAATTTCTACACCAAGCTGGGACGCGAAAGAAAAAAATCGGAATTCAAAATCAGCGAAGCGCTCAGCGCCCTTAGCCTTATACGCAAACACATCTGGAAGCTCGGCCTCGCGCATGACGCTTTTGCCAAAAGGACGGAACTCTACATGACTTTTGAACTGCAACGCCGCATGACGATATTCTTTGACCTAGCTACTTTTTATCTGACGCGGGGGTATGAGGAAAAAAAATAATTATTATTATATTTTTACTTTAGCGTTATGATGTAATTATGAAGATATCTAAATCATCACTTTTCTTATTTTTTAAGCTACTAAAAGATAAGTGGTTTCTACTTACTATACTATTATTGACAGATCCGTGGGATATCATGGAACGGTGGTTCAATGTTAATTATAAACTACCTCTTTGGCTACCTCTTCTTTTAGCGATAGCTATTGCCATCATATGGACATGTTGTGAATTAAAAAAACAATTAATATTTAAATTTAATGATAATAGCTTGACTACAAACGACGACAAGCTAATATTGGGAATAAATTTTAGTTCCTCTGTAGATATGACAATTGACAATCTAATTTTAGAATATAATGGTAAACAATTTTGTCCTCTAGACTGGGCGGCTTTTAAGCTGAATCGGATTTATAGTAAAAATTATACCTTTATTCTTTCTAAAATACAGGCTGTATCTTCAGTTAATAATAAATATGCAAAGCTTGTAGTAACTGTTGGCAGTATTAAATATGAATCTTCTCCATTCAATATTTATGCATTATTATGAGGTAATCTTAGCGTAATAATATATTTAAGGATGTCTTTATGAAATCAAAATTGGAAATTTATGCGTTGGCCGTATGTTTCGCTTCAATTGTATGTTTAATCATTTCCGTAGGCATTGCCGGTTATTCAATCATTGAAATAACCGCTCCTAAAATTACCATGAGTTCATATAAGTATCAGAACTACCAAACCAATGATGCTTATTGGCAAAGCAAATTTGGCTGTACGGAAAAAGATAAATCAAGACCAAATGAAGAAGCATTGACCAAACAAAGGCTGGATGCTTTCGCGCTGGCAATTGAAGGCGAGCAACGTGACGGATTTCAAACTCTGATCAAATGCTTCATGTTCATTTTTATTGCAAGCATTGTTCTTTTCGTGCACTGGCGAATAGCCAAAAACGCAAGAAAGGCATAGCGGAAAGGATTATTCTAACAATGAATCTTGTCACAATATTTTACATACTCAACGCGATGCTGTTGTTACTGCATGAAATCGAATCAGCCTATGAGAAAGAATGGGAAATACTCAAAATTCCCGGCAGGATAACTTTTTTTCTTATTTTACATATACCGATAATATTAATTCTTTTTTACGGATTGCTGGAAATCGAAAAGCTCTCTCCCCTCGGTTTGTGGCTGGGCGTTATCACGGGAATCGGCGGCGTAATCCCTTTCCTGGTTCACAAGATATTTGTCAAAAGAAATGAGCGTTTCAATTCGCCGATATCCAATATCATTATATACTTGAACATCATAACAGGTATTGTAACTATTGTTTTATCGGCGCGTCTCCTCACCTGAAAATTACGCAAGATGAAAAACCTGATTATTACCCAAGCTGTAAAAGAAGATTTGCCCACTATCCTTGACGTCCAAATGAAAGCATTTATGGAAGTGGCCAGAATTTTTCATCTGAAAACCATGCCGCAAATAGAGCAGACGCTGGAGAGCATTACGGATGAATTTGATAAATGGCTTTTTTTGAATGCATCTATTGCCTTCAAGGCGAAGCCAACGTCATTCCGAACGTATGTGAGGAATCTTACTGTACTTAATATATTAAAATCAGGATTTCTCGTTTCACTTCGAAATGACAAAAAAAAGATTAAGGCACCGCCTCCTCGTCAAAATGACGAGGACAAGATAAAAATAGTCGGCTCTGTGCGCGCTTACAGCAAAGATGGAACCTGCTACATCCACAGGCTGGTCGTCCTGCCCGAATATCAAAACAATGGAATCGGCAAAGCATTGATGGCTGAAGTTGAAAAGCGCTTCCGTAGTCAAGTGACGCGCTACGAGCTATTTACCGGCTCGCAGGATCATAGAAACCTGTATCTCTATAATCAATTGGGTTACAATGCCTTCAAAACTGAAAAGCATAACAACGAAATATCTTTTGTCTATCTGGAGAAAAACATCAAGGATTAATCGATGATTGAATTGCTTTTTTTACTGGGATTTTCTCTGCACAATATCGAAGAAGCGCTGTGGCTGCCCGGCTGGTCGAAGCACGCCCGCAAATATCACAAAGAAGTCTCCCCCAACGAATTTCGCTTTGCCGTGATCATTGTCACCGCTATCGGTTATTTACTGACGTTTCAGTATTTTGTTTTCGGCTCGGCCTATGCCGCGGCAAAATATATTTATCTGGGCTTTATTCTAATGATGGTTGTAAACGTCTTATTTCCTCATCTCATCGCGACAATAGTTTTAAAGAAATACGCGCCCGGCTTGATTACCGGGCTTTTACTAAACGCGCCTCTCGGTATTTATATCTTACTCAAAAAGATTAATAATACGAATGAACTGTTTTTTGTCATTATCGCCGGAATAATACTTGCCATTGTCTTTCTGCTAATCATCACGAGTATCTTTAAGCTCGGAAAATATCTATTTGATTAATCAGGTTGTCGCACGCGCCCATAAAATCCTTGACTGGAAATTCCGCTGCGCCAAACGAAACCGCAAAAACTCGTAAACTCAAAAACACAACGATGAAATATCTTTTGTATATCTGGAAAAAAGCGTGTAAAATCAGCCTCAAATGGAAAACAAACATGCCACTCAACAATTAATGTTTGTGCCGCACATGTATGTGCCCTCGTAAACATTTGTTTTCCATAAAGAAAGATAACAATGTCTCCAGAATTATTTGTAATTATTTATGATTTGATACTTTTTACCGCTTTTGCCGTGGTCACGTGGATTGTTGTAGTCAGCTGGCGTTGGCGCACCGCTCCCGGTTCCAAAGCACTGATGATCATGATGATCGGCATGGGTTTTTGGACATTATGTTACGCGTTTCATCTTTCCACCGTTAGCCGCCCGGAACCTTATTTCTGGTCAAAGCTTATGTTTCTGGGCGTGGTCATGATACCCGCGGGATTTCTGGTATGGGCTTCACGCTACACCAAATACGACGGCTGGATCAATAAATTAACCCTAAGCCTGCTTTTTATCGAACCTGTTTTATTCAACATTATTGTCTGGACAGACCCCTGGCACAAATTGTTTTCCGGCAATTTCCTCACAACCGGAATTTTAGGCATAGCCTTCTGGCTGCACAGCTTTTACTCCTATACATTACTGGCCATCGGCGGCGTGATGCTTTTTTTAAACTGGCTGCATATTAATCGCATACACCAGAAACAAGCGCTGCTGGTTTTGCTGGGATTGCCTATTGCCTGCACCGCCAATCTTATTACCATTTTCCGTATTACTCCTTTTAGGGAACTTGATTTCTCGCCGCTTGGGTTTATCGCCGCGGGGATGATTTTTACTTACGCGCAGCTGCGTCACCATCTTTTTGACCTCGTGCCTATTGCCCGCAATAGAGTCTTTGAAAATATGCCCGCGGGCGTGATTGTGCTCGATGCGCAAAATCGTATTCTGGATATGAATAAAGCGAGCCAAGAATTTCTGGACACAACTATCAGCGATTCCCTGGGCAAGGATATTGCCTCTATTCTTCCTGAATGGCAAGAAGCCGCCTCCCGCATATCCGTAAAAAAAGACGCGCGGCTGGAGTTAATATCCAAAGGTTCGGAAGCAAAAAACATAGAGCTTTTCGTCAATCTCCTCCACGATAACAAGAACCAGCCTTATGGAAAACTCGTCATCCTGCGCGACATAACCAATATGAAACAGATTGAAAATTCATTAAGAAGAAGCAACGAAAATCTTAAACAAAAAATATCGGAAATCGAATCCCTTCAGATTAAATTAAAGGAAGAAGCGATCCGCGATCATCTCACCGGACTTTACAACAGAAGATTTCTGCAGGAAACCCTCAATCGTGAAATCGCGCACGCCAACCGAGCGCGCGTGCCGCTAAGCCTGACAATGATTGACCTGGACAATTTTAAAAATATTAACGATACCTACGGACACGCGCTGGGCGACCTTTTTTTAATCAGCCTCTCCCGCCTGCTCGATCAAATGACGCGCAGCACCGATGTTTGCTGTCGTTACGGCGGAGAAGAATTTGTTATTGTTATGCCCACCGCTTCCCTGGAAGAAGCGGGACAGCGCGTCGATCAATTGCGCGTGGAATTCGGCAAAATCAAAATTGAAACGGGAAAAAAGGAAGTCAGCGTTACGCTATCAGCGGGAGTGGCCTGTTATCCTCTGCACGGCGATAATGATAAAAGCCTGCTGGATGCCGCCGACAGCGCTCTTTACACGGCCAAAGCCAAAGGACGCAACCGCGTTGTTGTTGCTAAATAATATTATAAAGGAGCAAACAATGCCCCACATTATTGTAAAACTCTATCCGGGAAGATCTGAGCAGCAAAAAAACGAACTTGCCGAAAAAATTGCCGAAGACGTTGTCGCTATCGCCAAATGCGAAGAAAAAACAGTTTCCGTCGCTTTTGAAGAAATTTCTCCGGAAGATTGGCCCCAAAAAGTTTACAAACCGGATATCCTTGAAAAGCAGGATAAACTATACAAAAAACCGGGATACAATCCTTTTAAATAGCCCACAAAAAAGTTTTACGGAGGGAAAATGTCTTATTCAGAAATATTATTAAATACTCAAAGTGGTATCGCGACAATTACGCTTAACAGGCCGCAGGTGATGAATAGCTGGACGCAGCAGATGGCGCGCGAAATGGGCGCGGCGCTTCTTTCACTGGATAGAGATGATTCAGTACGCGCTATTGTGATAACCGGAGCCGGAAAAGCGTTTTGCGCGGGCGCTGATTTAAGCGGTGATGTTGCTTTCCATGCGGAAAATACCGCAGATGAAGAAACCAGGCGCGCGTCACTGGCCTTTCCCGCCGTGATGCCCTGGCAGATCAGAAAACCGGTAATCGCGGCAATTAACGGACACGCTATCGGCGTGGGAATAACTTTTGCCATGAACTGCGATATCCGTTTTGTCGCCAAAGACGCGAGGATTCAATTCGCATTTGTGCGCCGCGGAATAACGCCGGAGCTTTCTTCTCATGTTATTGTGCCGCGCGTGGCTGGGTTTTCCCGCGCGGCGGATTTAATGCTTACCGGCAGAATGATTAGCGGAGATGAACTTGCAGAAATGGGACTGGCATCAAAAGCGCTTCCCGCGGATGATGTTTTGCCCGCGGCGCTGGCGCTCGCCCGTGAGTTTCATAAAGCCGCGCCCGTATCCGTGGCCATATCCAAAAGACTTTTGTGGGATTCTCTTACATCTTCAGTTTCCGATGTTGACGCTAAGGAATTTAAAATATTCGAATGGGTATGCACTAAACCGGACGCGCAGGAAGGTATCGATTCTTTTCTGCAAAAACGTGATCCAAAATGGAAAATGTCGGTCACGCGTGATTTTCCGGATTTATCGTAGATGAGATATCGCTACTTTATCTGCGGGCCAGTCCACGGTCTGGTATTGTCTAAAAGATAATCGTCAATGTTCTCAATCATGCATTCTGGGCAGAGATGAACCATCATCTGGCTTTTTATATGCCTCATAATAAGTAACCGCTCGGCTTTTTGGCTACAGCAAAAGCATCTGTCGGGCACATCTTTTTTATGAAAACGATAGCTGTCTTCATCGTAATATTTCATAAAAATTACCTTAAAAGCATTCGCATTATATATGAAATCAGCAATTTTTCAAACATGTTATAAATTTATTTTTGATTTTACTTTTTTGTTTTTACAACGGCGGGGAATGTAAGCAAACATGTTGTTCCCTCTTTTTCTTTGGACAATATTTCTATCCGGCCATTATGGGACTCCATTATCTTTTTACAAAAAGCCAACCCCAGGCCTGAACCTCTTTCTCTCTCTTCTTTTCCTTTAACCCTGAAAAAAGGCTCACAAATAAAAGGCAGCTTATCTTGCGGAATACCACAGCCGCTATCCGCTACTTTCACTATTGTGTAATAATCGTCGGTTTTCATGCTGATGTCGATTGTGCCGCCTTCCGGCGTGTACTTTGTGGCGTTGCCGATCAAATTGGTAAAAACACGGATAAGGCTTTCTTCATCACCCACTATGGCAGGTATATTATGAGGGATATCTGTTTTTATGGTAATGCCCCTTTTGCGGCAAAGCGGGGTCATTTCTTCTATGGCGCGCTGAATGATAGAGATAAGGTTCACCGGATCTTTTTGCT
>DHGA01000026.1 GCA_002402545.1 Syntrophaceae bacterium UBA4810 | reverse complement strand
AAGTAGTAAAAAAAATGGCGGAAGAAGGAAAAATTAAATTAAGAAATGTCAGAAGAGACGCGAATGAAGAACTAAAGAGCCTCAAGAAAAATAATAAAATGACTGAAGATGAGTTATTTTCCGCGCAGGAAGAAGTCCAGAAACTGACGGATCAAAATATTGAAAAAATAGATAAAATCACCGCGGTTAAAGAAAAAGAGATAATGGAGATTTAGAAAAACCAAATGCAAGATCAATCAAATGGGGAGTCAAAAGCTCCCCATTTGTTTTTATAGTGTTTTAAACTGAATATTATTAATAATTAGTGCAGGAATATTTAGTGAAAAAAATCAACTCAAGTAATTTACCGCAGCATATAGCAATAATCATGGACGGCAATGGACGCTGGGCGCAGAGACATACGATCGGGCGCATCAGAGGACATAAAAAGGGAGCGCAGGCCGTCAGGGCCACGGTACGCGCGTGTCTGGAAATAGGAATCAAATATTTAACGCTTTTTGCGTTTTCCATGGAAAACTGGAATCGTCCGGGAGAAGAAGTGCAGGCGCTGATGTCGCTGCTTGAAGAGTATCTGGATAAAGAAAAAGATAAATTACACAAGCAGGGTATAAAATTAACCAGTATCGGTGAGCTCGATCTTTTAGAAACGCGTGTGAAAGATAAGATAAGACGCGCTAAAGAACTTACCAAAAGCAATACAAAAATGACATTGAATATCGCCTTAAGTTACGGCGGCAGAGATGAAATTATACATGCGGTTAAAAACATTATTCAGGATAGCAAAGAAAAGAAAATTGATATAAATAAACAAACATTCAGCAGTTATCTGTATACGGACAATATACCGGATCCAGATTTATTAATACGCACCGGAGGAGAATACAGAATAAGCAATTTTTTACTCTGGCAGATAGCCTACACGGAACTTTATTTTACTAAAGTACTTTGGCCGGATTTCACAAAAGAGCAGCTGATCAAAGCTATTGACAGTTATCAGCGAAGGGAAAGGCGGTTTGGCATGACAGGAGAACAAATAAAAGTTAATAAAATAATTTAAAAATGATGACATAGGAATTTATATTTATTATGGATAACACGCTGGTTAAAAGATGGATTACGGGTATCGTATTATTGGTAGCGATACTGGCGATTATTTTTTTGTCCTCCCTGGAGGTATTATTCGTGGCCATTATTCTGGTTATTCTGGGGGGCGTCTGGGAATTCAATAACATCGTTTTCGGGAAGGGTTTTCATAAGGAAAAAATTGAAATATTTACTTTCGCGTTGTTGATTCCCCTGGCATTTATGTTTGGGGACTTTCAAATTTTAACAGCGCTGCTTGCTTTGTGCATGATTATTGTTTTTATATTGTATCTTTGGAACGTTAAAGAAGATAATTTTGATGTTATGTCCGTGGCAAAAGTTATATTCGGGATAATATATATACCATTTTTAATGTCACATTTTATATTATTGAGAAAACTGCCGGCTGGTGAATTTTGGGTCCTCCTTGTTCTGGTTATCGCTCTAGTTGGAGATACGGCGGCACTATATATAGGAAAGTATTTCGGCAGAAGAAAACTCAACGCCTTAATTAGTCCGGCAAAAACAGTAGAAGGAACAGTGGCACTGGTTTTGGGAAGTACTTTGGCATCTTCAATATACGCGTATTTCTTTCTGAAGGATGTTCCTTTGATGCACGTTGTAATAATTGCCTTTTTGGCTAGTATTATTGGTCAGCTGGGAGATCTTTGTGAATCAGCGATAAAAAGAAATTATGGGCAAAAAGACGCGAGTTCATTATTGCCCGGACATGGCGGTCTGCTCGATAGAATGGATTGCTTGATGTTTATAGCGCCATTTGTTTATTATTATAAAATATTTGTAATTGGATAAATGAAAAAAATCACCGTTTTAGGTTCTACCGGCTCAATTGGAATAAGTGCGCTGGATGTAATTGGAAAAAATCCTGAGCGTTTTTGTGTTGTCGCGCTTGCCGCGGGAGAAAATACAAATCTGTTAAAAAAACAGATAGAAAAATTTCATCCAGAGATTATTTATGTAAAAACAAAAGAAAAGGCAGTCATTTTAAAATCAAATATAAAAAGTAATGTCGAAGTATTATACGGAAAAGAAGGAATTAAAGAAGTGGCGTCTTTCCACGACGCGGACATCGTAATTTCCGCGATATCCGGAGCCGCCGGTTTAATGCCGACCCTGGCGGCGATTGAAGCAGGAAAAGACGTTGCCCTGGCAAATAAAGAGACAATGGTTATCGCGGGAGAAATTGTTACGAGAGTATCAAAGAAAAAAGGCGTTAAAATTCTGCCTGTGGACAGCGAGCACAGCGCTATATTTCAGTGTCTCGAGGGGCAGAAACGTGAGTTTCTAAAAAAGATTATCTTGACCGCGTCCGGCGGACCTTTTCGCAAGATGACGAAAAAACAGTTACAAAACGTTAAACCCAAACAGGCTTTGAAGCATCCTAATTGGAAAATGGGTAAAAAGATAACCATAGATTCGGCATCTTTGATGAATAAGGGGTTGGAAGTAATCGAAGCAAAATGGTTATTTGATGTTCAAATCAGTCAAATTGATGTGCTTATACACCCCCAAAGCATTGTGCATTCCATGGTTGAATTTATTGATGGAAGTATCTTGGCACAAATGGGAATACCTGATATGAGAATACCTATTGCTTACGCCTTGAGTTATCCGGAAAGAATTGAAAACGACTTGCCGCCCTTAAACTTAGTTAAAAACGGCAAAATGGAATTTATGAAACCGGATACGAAAATGTTTCCCTGCCTGAAACTTGCCTATGACGCCGGAATTGCAGGAGGGACAAATCCGGCGGTTTTGAACGCGGCAAATGAAGTCGCGGTGGAAGAATTTATTAACGGGAAAATAAAATTTACAAATATACCGAAAATTATCGAAAAGGTGCTATCTTTACACGATGCCGTAAATGAGCCTTCGCTTGAAGAAATTATACAAGCTGATAAGTGGGCAAGGCAACAAGCTCAAAAAATAATAGAAAGGAAAAGATCTTGATAGGAATATCCATTATATCTGTAATTGTTTTACTGGGAGTATTAATATTTTTCCATGAATTTGGTCATTTTCTGGCCGCGCGTATGAGTGGTGTCGGTGTGACAAAGTTTTCTCTCGGTTTTGGACCAAAAATAATCGGCAAGAAGATAGGAATGACCGAGTACGTCCTGTCTTTGATACCTCTGGGAGGTTACGTAAAACTTGTCGGAGAATCAGAAACTGAAAAGCTCTCCCCTGAAGAAGAAAAGATATCATTTTCCAAACAGCCGGTTTTAAAAAGGATATTCATTGTATTTGCCGGTCCTTTATTCAACTTCCTTCTGGCTATTATTATCTTTTCGGCAGTTTATCTTTATGGCGTGCCTGCTCTGAGCAGTGTTGTGGGCGAAGTACAGCAGGAATCCGCCGCGTACGAAGCGGGAATCAAAAAGGGAGATAAAATATTATCAATCGACGGGAAAAATATAAATTATTGGGATGACATCAGACAGGTAATTGCACAAAGCCAGGGGCAACAGGTAAAAATTATCATCGAACGTGACGAACAAAAAAATGAAATGTTAATACAACCAAAATTATCGAAAACACAAAATATTCTGGGAGAAGAAGTAGAGGCTTATCTCATAGGTATTAGCCCTTCAGAAAATTTTATAATAGAAAAAAGAAATGTATGGGAAGCCACAATAATCGGTTTACAGAAGACATGGCAATTCAGCAAGCTGACCCTGGTTGTTTTTGTTAAAATGATTAAAGGTCAAGTTTCGCCGAAAAATTTGGGAGGCCCCATATTTATCGCGCAGGCAGCAGGCGCGGTCGCTAAAGAAGGATTTATTCCTTTTCTTTTCCTGATGGCCCTTCTTTCCGTCAATTTGGCCATTATCAATCTCTTCCCGATTCCTATCCTTGACGGAGGGCATATTATGTTCAACCTTATCGAGCTTGTGCGCGGTAAGCCCATGAGCCTCAAATGGCAGGGTGTTTTCCAGCAGATTGGCTTTGTATTTCTGATATTGCTGATGATATTCGTTGTCATGATCGATATTGACCGTATGAATCTGGATTTTGTTAATAAAGTTGTTAAGTTTTTTAAATAAAATATGTATGTCTTGGCTTTTGACACTTCTTCAAAAACCGTTTCTGTGGCTGTTCTGAAGAATAATGATACAGTTTATGAAAAGATTCTGGACACGGGACTAAATCATTCGGAAACCATTTTACCGGCAATTGATCGGGCGCTAAAGAATAGTAATTTACAAATTAATGAAATAGATTTATTTTCTTGCACTTTGGGCCCTGGTTCTTTTACCGGTGTGCGTATCGCGGTAAGTACAATCAAAGGGATGATGCTCGCCACTTCAAAGCCGGCGGTGGGAGTTTCCACCCTCGCGGCAATAGCTCTAAATGTTCCTTACACTAAAAAAACAATTTACGCGGTGATGGACGCGGGCAGAGGTCAGGTCTATACTGCCGCTTTTTGTTACGACAAAGAAAGTTTATTGCGGCAATTATCACAAGAAATTAATATTCAGCCTGAGCATATTCGAGCCGACATTAATGATGAAGTAATATGTGCAGGAGAGGGCGCGATCAGATATGCGGAGCTTATTTTAAAAAATAATAAAAATATTATTATTGATAAAAATATCATTCCCTGTGTGAGGGCATCAGCAGTGGCGATTTTGGGCTTGGAAAAATACCGGCGTGGAGAATTGCTCAGTCCCGATAACTGTGTTCCGGTGTATCTGCGACAAAGTGACGCCTTACCTAAAGTATAATTGTTCGCATCGTAAAAATGAAAGAATCCTATATATTTAGAAGTTGTTTATCAAGTAATGGATCAAGGCTTAATTCGCTGAAATCCGTTCTAAGTGAATTAAGACTTCCCTTTTCTCCGGGAGATCGGATCGGAATCAAGCTTCATTGGGGAGAAATGGGGAATAAAAATTATTTACCGCCGATATACGCTAAAGAAATTATTGGGTGGCTGAAAGCAAAAGAGATTAAGCCTTTTGTTTTTGATACCACAGTTCTTTATTCCGGAGGAAGGCGCGAAGGGCGGCAATCGCTGATTACGGCAGCAAAACATAATTATTCCGAGGAATATTTAGGCTGTCGGGTTACAATAGGAGACGGACTTGATGGTAAAGATGTTATTGATTTGCCAGCCGGTTATAAACATTTTGAAAAGGTTCAGATAGGTAAAGTCATTAAACAGGCTGATGGTTTTGTTATTTTATCTCATTTTAAAGGGCATATGGAAACGGGGTTCGGCGCGGCGATTAAGAACATATCAATGGGATTTGCATCACGCGCGCAAAAGCAAAGAATGCACGCGGATGCCAAGCCCTCGCTTAATAAGAAGAAATGTATTTTATGCGGTGAATGCGTTAAAGTGTGTCCGGTAGGAGCCGCGGCAATGGAGGATAAAGAATATCCGGTATATGATTTAAGTAAATGTATCGGATGCGCGCAGTGTATCGCTATGTGCCCGGAAATGGCCTTAAAAATAATATGGGATACTGACGTTCGGGTATTTCAGGAAAAACTTGTCGAGACGGCGGCTGCCGTGTGGAAATCAATTCAGGGCAGGGCGGTGTTTGTCACGGCGCTGCTCAATATTGTAAAGGATTGTGATTGTTTGCCCGGTAATCATAAAACGGTCGTGGAGGATAAAGGTTTTATCGGAGCTTATCATCCGGTGATTGCGGACAAAGAGGCAATTGAAATAGTAGGCGCTGATGTGATTGACTCTATCCATAAGGATATTCCGTGGAGAAGGCAATTTACTTACGCGCAGGAAATAGGATTTTAAAATATTTATAAGATGAAAAATAAAATTACGATTAATCTAATATTATACGCGTTGCTCATCATCATATTCTGTTCGGCGCAATCTTTCGCCTCGGATTACTATTTAAGAAACACAAAAGCTCCCATCTACACGATAAAAGTTATAAATATTTACCCGCATGATCACGAAGCTTTTACGCAGGGATTGTTTTATCGCAATGGTTTTTTATATGAATCTACAGGGCTTATAGGAAAATCCTCTTTGCGTAAGGTTGATTTAGTAACAGGGAAAATAATAACAATAATAAATTTACCGGATAAAAGTTTTGGAGAAGGGATAACTTATTTCAATAAAAAAATATATCAGCTAACATGGAAAAATCAAAAAGGTTTTATTTACGATTTTGAAAATTTAAAAATTGCGGCAGAATTTAACTATGAAGGTGAAGGTTGGGGAATAACATCAGACGGCAAAATGTTGTTTATGAGCGACGGAACGTCGAAAATTACCTGCCGCGAACCGACAACATTCAAAATTAGAAAAATATTGAATGTGCGTGATGGCAAGCAATTTATTGAAAATATTAATGAATTGGAATTTATAGCCGGAGAAATATGGGCGAACATTTTTATGGAGAACGTTCTTGTCCGCATATCCCCTCATACAGGAGAGGTTTTAGGATGGGTTGATCTAAGTCTGTTGTATAATAAAATTACAAAATATCATTCTGTAGATGTGTTAAATGGCATTGCATATGATAAAAAAAATAATCGAATATTCGTGACCGGTAAATATTGGCCTTATATTTTTGAAATAAAAATAAATAATGGAGTGGATAAATGAGGATTATTTTATTAGGATCACCCGGAGTGGGAAAAGGAACAATCGCGAAATTGCTTTCTCAGAATAATGGATCGGTGCAGATATCTACCGGAGACATTTTACGCTCCGCCATAAAAGAAGGAACAGAATTGGGAAACAAGGCGAAAAAATATATGGATGAAGGAGGGCTTGTTCCAGACTCTCTAATTATGGATATAATGGAAAAGCGTTTGAGAGAGCCTGATTGCCGGAAAGGGTTTATTCTGGACGGTTTCCCCAGGACGATTAGCCAGGCAAGCCAACTTAAAGCAATTCTGGAAAAACTTGGTATCACGCTTGATTATGTAATTAATCTGGAAGCTCCATTAAACGTTATTTTAGAAAGGCTTACCACCAGAAGAACGTGTTCTAATCAAACTTGCCAGGAAATATATAATATTAGAAATAATCCTCCGGCGGAAGGAAACAAGTGCAGGAAATGCGGGCACATGGTGGTGCAAAGAGATGACGAAACTCAAGAAGCGATTACCGAAAGAATCAGAGTATATAATGAAAAAACAGCGCCCCTTGTCGGTTTTTATCAAAAAGAAAAATTATTAAGAAATGTCGAATCTCTTAAAGCCGATGAAACATTTGCCGAGATTAAAACGCTGAAAATTTAATAAAATATTTGATTCCACCGTCGCACTAATTCATGGTTGACTACGAAAAAGAACTTAATCCCCAGCAATTAAAAGTCGTAAGGGAAGAAGGAGGCTACCTGCTGGTTCTTGCCGGCGCGGGAAGCGGCAAAACGCGGACACTTACTTATCGGGTTGCTCATCTTATGGAAAGAGGAATCGCTCCCGAGAACATATTGCTTGCCACCTTCACAAATAAGGCCGCGCGCTCCATGCTCAATCGTGTAGAAAATCTGGCTGAACAATATACCGGAAAAATAATGGGCGGCACCTTTCACCATATCGCCAATGTTATTATAAGAAACTACGCATCAAAGCTGGGCTATCGCGCTAATTTTTCCATTATGGATAGCGAAGATTCACGTCAGCTTATATCTAGTTGTGTTTCGGAACTCAAAATTGACGCTAAATCAAACAGATTTCCTAAAAGCAACATTCTGGCTGAAATAATCAGTCTTATTTTTAATACGCAGAGTTCATTGGAGGAAGTCCTGTACGCGAGATATCCATACTATGCACATCTGGTTGATGAGATAACGCAGATAGCCCTTCTTTATTTCCAGAAGAAAAAAGAATTGTGCGTCATGGATTTTGATGACCTGCTTTTGAATTTGCAGATACTTCTTACAGAACATCCGGATGTATTGAAAAATATATCCGCAAGATTTCAGCATATTCTGGTAGATGAATACCAGGATGTGAACATAGTTCAGGCAAACATTGTTGATTTGCTGGCCGCCGCGCACGGGAATTTAATGGTAGTTGGGGATGATGCCCAGAGTATATATTCGTTTCGCGGCGCAAGTTTTGAAAGTATTATCAATTTTCCGCGACGCTATCCTGACTGCAAAATATACAAACTGGAAACAAATTACCGTAGCACGCCAGAGATCCTCAGTCTGGCAAATTTAAGCATCATCAACAATGAAAACCAGTATCCTAAAGAATTAAATGCCGTTCGCGCCAGCGGGACGCGCCCCGTTATTGTTTACGCGCAGAACGTATTGAAACAGGCTGATTTTGTCGCGCAGCGGGTAAGAGAATTATTTCATAATGGCGTTCCCCTTTCCGAAATCGCTGTTTTATACCGAGCTCATTATCATTCAATGGAACTGCAGATGGAACTAGTCCGGCGCGAAATTCCTTTTGATATCAGGTCGGGAATCCGTTTTTTCGAGCAGGCGCACATTAAAGATGTTACTTCTTATATGAGAATCATGATTAATCCGCATGATGAACTTGCCTGGCGTCGTGTATTGCTGATGTATCCGAAAATCGGCAATCAAACATTTTTAAAAATATGGTCAATACTGGGCAAAACACAAAACCCGCTGGATGAATTTATTGATGATAAAATAATCAAATCCATAACGACAGCGGCAAAAAGCGGTATTGAGTCGTGCCGGAAACATATCAAGGAGATTATGGAAATACCGCCGACGGAAAGAACTTCGGACAGGATTATCGATATTTTGTTGAGCGCGTGTGGTTATAGGGAATATTTGCGGCAAAACTATACTGATGCTCCGTCGCGTGAAGAAGATTTAATGCAATTAGCTGTTTTTTCAAAGCAGTATATGTGCATGGAGGACTTTCTCAACGAATTGGCTCTTTTGACAAACATGGCTTCTCAGGATGGTCATGAAGAAGAAGAAAAGAGCGATAAGCTCGTATTAAGCACAATACACCAGGCCAAAGGATTGGAGTGGTCTTATGTATTTTTGATATGGTGCACGGACGGCATGTTTCCTTTGCAGCGGGCATTGAAGGAAAAAGAAGGGGAAGCCGAAGAAAGAAGATTGTTTTATGTTGCTTTGACCAGGGCAAAAGATCAGCTCTATCTTTGCTGTCCCGCCCTTGATTACAGCCGCGGCCTGGGAAATGTCGCGCTCGCGCCCTCGCGTTTCATCAGCGAAATAACACCGATTACTGATAAAGAAGAACGTCCTTTCGAGCAATGGACTCTTTATGCCGACTATTAATGATGGTCGAATTTTGCCTTGCGCATTACTTCTTCATATTGAGCGCGCAGGGCGATATTATCCGTTTCTTCCATCTCTTCGGCTCTTTTCACCCAATCTTCAAACTGGATGTCCACGCCGAAAATACCGATCATTTCATCCTTGTCGTTGACGATGGGCGCGGAAACGGTAAAGCATAAAACACCGGTCATCTTGGATATGAAAAAATCGGTGACGTGTACTTTGCCCGTTTGAAAAGGCTTGATAAACCATTCCCTGTCGGATTGATCAATACCGACACCGTAATTCTCATATTTGGCTCGATCGATGATGCTGGTAATATTTTTTGTGGTTTTCTTGCCGTTCATGTCCACGACATAAGCAAACTGAATGGAAGGATGGTCATCGACGAATTTCTGCATAAGAGGTTCTTGCTGGTCCGGATCCATGGTTTTCATTAACTTATGTTCGATAATCTGACTGACTGCGGCCACTGCGGCATTTTCCGCCATGAATCTGATTTTATCCAGTTCGGAAATAAAGAGTTCGGACAGATAGAGACGCGCCTTTTTCTCCATTTCTTCGGGAGAAATGGTTGTAATGCGTCCGGCATCGTATTGTTCCTTGACCCATTTGCTGATTTTGGAAATGCCGGGATGCCGCTTATCCACTGCATTTTCACCTTCCAAACCAAAGTGCTGGTTGATCCAGAGGGCGATGCCCGCGTTGCCCGAAACGTCGCTGACCATTGTAACAATGGGCCTGTTCAATATTTTTTTTGTATCGAAGATATTGTAAATTTCTTCACACTTTATCAGACCGTCCGCGTGCACTCCCGCCCGGGTAACATTGAATTCGGAACCAACAAAGGGATAATTCGCCGGGATGCTGACGCCTAGTTCTTTTTCAAAATATTCAGCTATTTCGGTTATGACTGTCGTGTCAATACCGTTAGATTTGCCCGTCAGGGCGATATATTCGATAATCAGGGCTTCAATGGGTGGATTGCCGGTTCTTTCTCCCAATCCAAGCAAAGTGGAATTGGCCGCGCTGCATCCGTAGAGCCAGGCGGTGGTTGCGTTAGTCAGCGCGCGGTGAAAATCATTATGGCCATGCCATTCCAGAAGTTCTTCCGGAACGGCGGCATCTTCGATAAAAGCTCGCACCATTTTATCCACGCTGCGTGGGAGCGCTGCTCCGGGATAGGTGACACCGTAGCCCAGTGTGTCGCAGAGACGGATTTTTATGTTAATTTTGCTTTTTTCCCTCAGTTTCATCAGCTCAATGGCAAAAGGAATACAGAAGCCGTAAATGTCCGCGCGGGTAATGTCTTCAAAATGGCAGCGTGGAATAATTCCCAGATCAAGAACAGATTTGACGATGCCCAGATAATCATCCATCGCCTGTTTTCTGTTTTTGTTAAGCTTCAGGAAAATATGATAATCGGAAACAGAAGTAAGCAGTCCCGTTTCTTTAAGGCCTGCCGCCTTTATCAGAGGCACGTCATCCTTTGTGGCGCGAATCCATCCGGTAATTTCCGGGTAACGAAGTCCCAGAGCCATGCATTTTTCCACCGCTTCCTTGTCTTTCTTAGAGTAAAGAAAAAATTCCGACTGGCGGATTACGCCGTTAGGACCTCCCAGTTCGCTAAGAAATTTATATAATTGGACTATCTGCTCGGCTGTGTATGGCGGGCGCGCTTGCTGTCCGTCGCGAAAAGTTGTATCGGTTATAAATATATCTTTCGCGGGTTTGGTTTTGAGCACTTTATGATCGAAAACAATTCGCCCTACTTCGGAATAGGGAAACATTTCTTTATAAAGATTAGGCTCGGATATATTCTGCAAATTGAATTGAACCGGTTTGCTTTTATGCTTCTTTATAGCTTTTGATTTTTTTGGTTTAGTCATCAGTTGCTCCAGGGTAATACTTACACTATTTTCAAGGATAGCTCCATTAATTGCTCAATAGACACCTTTGAAGGCGCGTCGGAGAGAAGACACGCAGCTTTCTGCGTCTTGGGGAAAGCGATAACATCTCTGATGGATTCCGCACCGGTCATAATCATGGTAAGTCTGTCTAATCCGAAAGCGATTCCTCCATGCGGCGGCGCGCCGTATTCCAGCGCATCCAAAAGAAATCCGAATTTAGAGCGGGCTTCCTCGTCCGACAAGCCCAGAACGCTAAATACCTGATTCTGAATGTCTTTCCTGTGGATACGGATGCTTCCTCCCCCAATTTCTGAGCCGTTTAAAACAAGGTCATAGGCACGCGCGCGGACTTTATCCGGACTTGTCGTAAGCCCAGACAGATCTTCATTGTAAGGCGAGGTAAAAGGATGATGCATGGAAACATAACGCTTTTCCGCTTCAGAATATTCCATCAGAGGAAATTCTGTAATCCAGACAAAAGATAGATCATCGGGCTTGTATAATTTCAATTTTTTGGCCAGATGCAGTCTTAAATTTCCCAGCGAGTCATGAACAACACGAGGAACATCGGCAACAAAGAAAATAATGTCTCCCGCTGACGCGGAGACTTGTTTGTTAATATTTCCGACTTCTTCGGTGCTTAAAAATTTATAAATCGGGGATGTCCAGTCAGCGGCGTTAACCCTCGCCCAGGCGAGACCCTTCGCGCCGTAGATAGAAACATAATCTCTTAAATCATCCAGTTCCTTGCGTGAAAGGGTGGAAGTATTATCAAGCTTAATAGCTTTTACAACTCCGCCTTTGGCGATGACTTCACGAAATAGTTTAAAGTTGGACTCTCGCAGTATATTGGTAAGATCAGTAAGTTCCAAACCGAAGCGAACATCCGGATTGTCTTTGCCATACCGGTTTATGGCGTCAAAATAGCCTAGGCGCGGGAATGGGAGTGGAAGCTCGCGGTTGAGGCAGTGTCTGAATATTTCCGCCATCAACCCTTCCATAATGTTAATAATATCGTTTTCCGTGATAAAGGACATTTCCACGTCTATTTGCGTGAATTCAGGCTGACGGTCCGCGCGCAGATCTTCATCGCGAAAACATTTCACAATCTGATAATAACGGTCAAAACCGGAAATCATCAATAGTTGTTTAAAAAGCTGCGGTGATTGCGGCAGGGCGTAAAACATGCCTTTGGAGATTCTGCTGGGTACCAGATAATCCCTTGCTCCTTCCGGCGTGCTCTTGGTGAGAAAAGGAGTTTCCACTTCAATAAATCCGTTATCGTTAAAATAATTACGTGTCGCGGCGGCAAGTTTGCTGCGTAAAAATAGATTTTGCTGGATTGCCGGACGACGCAAATCAAGATAGCGGTACTTGAGGCGTATATTTTCAGAAATATCTTCTTCGTCGAAAGAAAAAGGAGGCGTTTTTGATTCGTTTAATATTTCAAGATCGGATACGAGAACTTCAATTTCCCCGGTTTTTAAAGCGGGATTTTCCATCCCCGCCGGTCTTTTGCGGACAACTCCTTTTACCGCCAGAACGAATTCAGAACGGATTTTGTGCGCTTCAGTATGGACATCTTTTCCCGTTTCAGGGTTGAAAACCACCTGCACAATACCAGTGCGATCGCGCAAATCAATAAAAATAACGCCGCCGTGATCTCTGCGGCGGTGCGCCCATCCCATTAAAATAACCTCATTTCCCATATCGGAAATATTAACCTGGGCGCAATATTGTGTTCTTTTGTCTGTTGTTAAAAAATTACTCAAACGTCAGGGCCCTTTCTTTCAAAATATTAATAAGAGCATCGGCCAGTTTATCTAAAGGCAGAGTCTGCTGCTCTTTGGAATGCATATTTCTCAACTGTGCAACATTTCCTTCAATTTCCTTATCTCCCAAAATTAGCGCGAATGAACTGTTGAGCTTATCAGCAAGCTTCATCTGGCTTTTTAAGCTTTTATCGGAATAATCCATTTCTACGGTAACACCCGCTAAACGTAACTTATTAGTTAGCAGAAAAGCTTTTTTTTGCGCGGTCTCTCCCAATGCGGCAATAAATATGTCAGTTTTAACAGATTTATTTTCGTTTTGCGGTAGGCAGGCAAGAAGGCGCTCCATTCCGACGGCAAAACCGATTCCCGCGACATCCGGACCGCCCAGATAGCTTACGAGCCCGTCATATCTGCCGCCGCCGGCAATCGCGTTTTGCGCTCCCAGCGCGCCGGATTTTACTTCAAAAGCAGTTCTTATATAATAATCAAGGCCGCGCACCATTTTGGGATTTACGTCATATAAAATACCCAGATCAGTCAAAGAAGATTTTACCTCAATAAAGTGCTCCTCGCATTCACGGCATAAAAAATCATGAATTTTTGGCGCTTTATGAATAATATCCTGGCAGGTGTCCGTCTTGCAGTCGAAAACCCGCAGAGGATTTGTTTTGATGCGCCTCTGGCAATTGGGGCAAAGCGTTTTTTCCGCTCCTTTTAAATGCGCGACAACAGCCTGGGAAAAAGCAGGTCTGCATTTTTTACACCCAAGCGAATTAATCTCCAGTGAAAAATCGGCGATACCCGCTTGGCGCAAAAAATGTGTAAGCATGAAAATAATTTCAGCGTCAGTTTGTGGTTTATTTTCTCCGAAAAGCTCGACATTTATCTGATGGAACTGCCGGAAACGGCCTTTCTGCGGCCTTTCACGGCGGAACATCGGCCCGATGGTAAATAGTTTTGTTGTCTGTTCATAAGCATGCATGTTGTGCTCGATATAGGCGCGAATGACCCCGGCTGTTGCCTCTGGGCGCAGGGTGATAAGTTCATCATCGCGGTCAGGAAAAGTGTACATTTCTTTTTCCACGATATCTGTTGTTTCACCGATACCGCGCCTGAACAATTCAGTTTTCTCCATTATCGGCACGCGGATTTCCCGGAATCCGAATAGCGCGAATGTGTGCCGGGCTACAGATTCAACATGATTCCAAACAGGGGAATCCGCTGGAAGGATATCGTTGATGCCCTTAATTGAAGTAATTTTTTCCATAAGTTACTACCAAAAGAACGGAGCTTTATAGCACAGAGACTAGCCCTTTACAACGGAAAAATGTTTAAACATAAAGGACTTATCTGTTTTTTCTAAAAGTATCAATATACAAATTTGTTCCATTTGTGGACATGGTTATAGCGCCGGATTCATCGGTTCGATATATTCTTACTTGCGAATCCTGAAAGCGTTTAAGAACATATTCGTGCGGATGGCGGAATATATTATTTTTTCCCGAGCTTACGATAGCATAGCGGCAGGAGGTTGCTTTGATAAAATCGTTACTGCTGGAATGGTGCGAGCCATGATGAGGGACAAACAAAACATCGCTAACTAAATTATGTTCCGAGTCAATTAATACGCGCTCAATATCTGAAGAAATATCGGCAGTTAATAAAAAACCTATTTTCCCATATTTTATTTTCAATACCAGAGAATCGTCATTAACTTTTTTATAGTTGAAAATGGTGGCGTCATACGAAGGTCTATCAGGAGGCCATAAAACAGTAAATGAAACGCCGTTAATTTCCATAGGCGGAGATTGTGCGTTGATGATTTTGGATTTTATTTTTTTATCGCTGATTATTTTTTCCCATTGTAGATATAATTCGTCGTTCGCCCGCTGGCCGGTTGACCAAACCTCCTGGACATTAAAATTATCGGTAATGTAAATAAGTCCCTGTAGATGATCGGGATGTGGATGAGTGAGAACAACAGTGTGAATGGTGTTTATCCTTTGGGAGGACAAAAATGGGGCGATAACCATTTTGCCTATATCAAAAGAACCACTGGCAATTCCGCCTCCGTCAATAAGCATATTTTCCCCTTTGGGAAATCTTACCAATGTAGCGGATCCCTGGCCGACATCAATGAGTGTAAGTCTCAAATTGGTGGAATACCTGTCTTTGGCGAAAAGATAAAAACCGTTTCCAATAAAAAATAGAAGGCAAAATACTGCTAGAGCTTTTAAAATAAACGGTTTTCTCTTAATCGAAACAGACATATCTTTTTTAAAATGTTCATCGAATATTTGGATTAGAATGAAAATGAAAACATAAAAAATACATATTTCCAAAATACTAGGTTTGCTTATTGCAAATGAAGACCACGGCAAAGACGCTAATTTATTAATAATATCTATAGATATCTTAACGAAAAAAGAAGAGGTCTTGATAAAAAATCCGGCAATAGTTGAGGAAAAAAACGCGGTGAAAATAAAGCCCATGGAAAGAGCGAGGGATATCGTTCCTAATAGGAGTACGGCAAAGAGATTCGAAATTACCGTGATGGCGGAAATTCTACCGAAGTAGAAAACAATCAAAGGCATGGTCCCAACGCTTGCGGCGATACATACTATAATTAGTAAATAGATTTTTTTAATAATTATTCGCATAAATATCGGCCATGAATCAAATAACGAAAAAGAAAGTTGATTCAGGCGGGGAACGATATATATAATCGAGAAAACGGCGCAAAATGAGAGCTGGAACGAAATATCAAAAAGCGCCGCTGGGTATAAAATCAGTATAACTATTCCGGCCAGAGCCAGAGAATTATAAATATCTCTTTGACGGCCCCAAAGAAAAGCGATTAAAAAGACCAACGCCATCAAAGTAGCCCTCATAACGGTTATTCCCATGCCAGCGATGGAAGCGTAAATCAAAACAAAAAAGAAAGAACCGGCGGCGGCAATTTTCACAACATTGTATTTTAAAAGAAGAAATTCTGATCTTTTCAGCAAAAAAGAAAAAATAAAAAATCCCGTCATGAACACCATTCCAATATGGAGACCGGAGATGGCCAGAAGGTGAGATGTCCCTGTTTTGTTGAAAATATCACGTAATTCAGTTGAAATTCCTCTTTTATTTCCTAAAGTCATTGCTTCAATAACTTCTTTTTGCGGCGAGGAAGAATATTGATTTAGTAGCTCCTGCAAATAAAGGCGATAATCTTCAAGTTTAGACCTTAAATGATTAGCTTTGTCTTTTCTAAGCAAAATTATTTGCGATTTATTGTAAATATACGCGCTGGCAAAAATGTTTTTCATGTTCAGGTATCGTTCATAGTCAAAACCCCCTGGATTATTAAAACTGACAATTTTTTTGAGAGTGGCCGAAAACCGTATATAATCGCCATATCGAAAGTCAAGATCAGGGAGTATTACCAGCCTGATATTTCCCGAAACGGACTGGTATCTTGCATCCTGCTTTGTTCGTATCATCCTTACAATCAAAACTGTTTTATCGGGAAAAGTATCCGGATTGTCGATAACAGTGCCTTCCCAGGACTGTTTGCCGGCGTTCAGATAGTTGCTTATGTGATTATCTTGATTTGCTGAGTATTGGTGCCTCTGGATATTCAAAAAACCGATTAAAAAAACGACCAATAAAATGATAAAAAGACTTTCCTTGGGCATTATTTTGTAAATGACGACGCATAAAATTATGCAGATTATGATGAGAATGGAAAAAATGGTGAAACCGTAGCCGGTGACGTTTAAAAGTGAGCCAAAATAAATTCCGGCCATCAGGAAAAGAAGAGGGAGAAATAATGGTCTGCGCATATAATTAAACATTCTTTAAAATAAAATAATTATCAATTTTGTTAGCGAAAATGTGTAAAATAATATAAAATTACTTATAAATTGACTTGATGAAAATAAGCAAATATTTTCCTTATCGGCAAGAGGTAAAAATGCAAGACCAGGACAAAAAACGTCTGCGCCTGCTAATAATCTACAGGGCCGTGGTAATAACAATGTTCCTGGGAATCGCTATTTTTCTGGATATTAAGAGACAAGAAGCATCTGTTCATCAATCTTACGTCATATACTATTATTATATAATTATCGGTTTAATGTATGTTATTTCCATTTTATATGTAGTTCTTTTAAAATATGTTAAAGATCTTTACTATAATATTTATCTTCAGCTATCCGTAGACATATTACTGGTTACCGCTTTGGTTTATTTTACGGGCAGCGTGCACAGCAACTATTCGCTTCTCTATCCTCTCATTATAATTTACGCGGTAATATTTATTGGAAGAAAAGGTGGATTGATAGTTGCTTCCGCATCGGCGATTTTATACGCTTTTCTTTTGTTTTTCGAATTTTATCAGATAATACCATCAACTTTTTTAGAAAATCCCGATTACAGGCTGACGCTTGAGGAAATATTCATACGTATTTTAACGCATATAATATCTTTTTTCACGGTAGCTCTTTTGGCAAGTTTTGTTGTCGAACAGGAACGTAAAACAAGGCACCTTCTTGAAGAAAAAGAAACTGAATTCATCCAGCTGGATTTGCTTTTCCGTAGTATAATCGAATCCGTTGATACTGGTGTTATGACACTGGATTTGCAAAGCAAAATAAAAACATTTAATCGGGCCGCGGAAGAAATAACCGGGTATAAATTACGTCAAATAGAAAATAGCCATATTAAAGATGTATTTCCAGAAATTGCCCCTGTCTTACAGGCGCATGATACAAATGAATATAGCAAAAATAGAACAGAGGCAATTATCAAAATATCAAAAGGTTATAAAATTCATTTAGGATGCTCTATTTCTCCGCTGAAGGATGAAAATGAAAAGAAAATAGGAAATATAATTATTTTTCAGGATATTACAGAGAAAAAGCAAATGGAGGAAAATCTCGAAAAAAGCAAAAGGCTGGCTTTAATTGGGGAAATGGCGGCGGGTCTGGCGCACGAAATGAGAAACCCGTTGGCTTCAATAACCGGTTCCATTGAACTTTTAAAGCAGGGTCTCAATCTGGAAGATACCGATAAGCGTCTTATGCAGATTATTATTAGGGGTAAAAATCAGCTCGATAGTTTTGTGCGTGATTTTTTATTGTTGGCCAGGCCGGTTCCCTCAACGAAAGAAGTTGTTAACATTAATGAAGTTATAGAAGAAGTTGTCGAAAGTTTAAAGTTATCTAAAGATTGGTCAGATGATATAGAAGTAAAAAAAATATTTTCTAATACTGCCGAAACTTTTGCCAATAGACAGCAGATAAGACAGATTTTCAATAACCTTATTCTCAACGCCATACAGTCGGTGAAGCAAAAAGGCGTTTTAACCATGGAAACTTCTGTGGTAAAAGGCGATGAAGGCATAGATTACGCCCAGATAATAATTAGAGATACGGGTTGCGGTATCGAGCCTGAGCATTTGAAGAAAATATTTGAACCTTTTTATACAAATAAAGAAAAAGGCACAGGTTTGGGACTGACTATTGTTGGCAGAATAATTGACGGTTATAAGGGAAAAATTAGAATCGATAGTAAGGTTGACGCAGGAACAAGCTGCTTTGTCTGGTTGCCTGTGAATCCGGAAGGAATACCGCCGTTAGTCGCGTGACGAAAATATTCAGAGGGGTTACTAAATATGGCCAGAATATTGGTTGTTGATGATGATCAGGGCATGAGAGAATTCATGGACATTATGCTCACAAAAGAAGGTTATGATGTGACCAGTGCCGAAGATGCGTCCAGAGCGCTTACTTTGTGTGATAAAAAAGAATTTGATTTAGTTATCACGGATTTAAGAATGCCCAGAATGGATGGTATAGAATTTTTAAAAAAGATTAAGGACCAGAAGCCGGAAACAACGGTAATACTGGTCACGGCTTACGCTTCCGGTGAAACAGCGGTTAACGCGATGAAAGAAGGCGCCTATGATTATGTCGAAAAGGGCGGCAGCATAGAGGAATTAAAAAGTATTGTTCATAAGGCATTATTGAAAAAAGGTCTTGTCGGTGAAAAGTCAGCAGAAGTAAAAGAAGGCGTTATAGAAAATAATTCGTTTTACGGCATGATCGGTAAAAGCAGGGGTATGCAGAAGATATTTACCACAATAAAAAAAGTCGCTGATACTCCAGCGAATATTTTAATATTGGGCGAAAGCGGAACAGGCAAGGAACTGGTGGCCAGCGCGATACATAATAATTCCTCGCGATCAAAGATGCCGTTTAAAGCGATAAACAGCGGCGGAATACCCGAAAATCTTTTGGAGAGTGAGCTTTTCGGTTATATGAAAGGCTCTTTTACTGGGGCTTACGCGGACAGGCCGGGGTTATTTGAGATTGCCAGAGGCGGAACAATCTTTCTGGATGAAATAGGAGAATTGCCAGCAGTTCTTCAAGTAAAGCTTTTACGTGTTGTTCAAGAAAAATCATTCCGCCGCATCGGCGGTTCAGAGGATATAAAAGTGGATGTGCGCATTATTTCCGCAACAAATCAGAATCTTGAAGAAAAAGTTAAAAAAGGCGAATTTCGTGAAGATCTTTTTTTCCGTTTAAACGTAATCCCTGTTTACATGCCGCCGCTTCGGGATAGAAGAGAAGATATACCGCTTTTGACCAATCATTTTATCGAAAAATACGCTATCGAATTTGGCAAAGAGATTCGAACCATTTCTTCATACGCGATGGAATTGTTAATGAATTACTCTTTTCCCGGAAATATCAGAGAATTAGAAAATATCATTGAGCGCGGTGTCGCGATGGAAAGCTCAAACATCATTTTGCCGGAAAATTTAGTATTGGAAACAGCGGCAGTATCGGGTGTGAGTAATTACAGTATTGAGATATTAGATTCCGGATTGAATTTAAATGAAGAGTTGGAAAAAATTGAAAGAAATATAATTGAAAAAGCTTTGGTGAAAACCAAAGGCTCAAAAACAAAAGCGGCGGAACTTTTGCACGTCACTTTCGATTCGTTGCGCTATCGCATGGATAAATTAAATATTAAATAATCAAAAATGAAAATAATCATTGACAAATAGTATTTTAATGTGATTATTTTTCGCAACAAATTAAATTTACACGCTTGAATTTTACTCTTACATTAAAAAACGGAGTTAGAAAGATGGATGTGAAAGATTTATTTTTGTTCAGGGAACCTCAGAAAATTCATCCATTTACAAATTATATAGATTTAGACGTATTTATTTAAAATAATTGGACAAAAAAAATAATTTTAGGGGCTGTCTAAAAAGAAAGGAGATGTAACATGAAACTTAACGCGCCAAAAATGATCACCTGGGTTATATCATTAGTGTTAGGAGCTCTAGGTTTTATCGCTTTGCTGGGAGTAAATATACCTTTCGTTTCGATGTATGCCTGTTGGATAATTTTAGTTGGTTTGGTTCTTTTGCTATTGGGGAATATGCTCAAGGGATTATAATATAAGTGAATTAAAGATTATAAACAGTCTCGTGCTAACGGCCCCGGTACGAGACTAAAATTCAATTCGATAGACCATCAAATATATAAAAAATAGACGAGGGGGGAATAACAAATGAAAAAAGTTATGTTGCTGATTTCTGTAATTTTCTTGATGACGGCTGTAGCCTACGCGGCACAGGATGGTATTCGTAAGGCAAGTGGAGAACTGGTTAAGATAACGGCGGAAAGCATTGTAATAAAAAAAGGTAAGGGTGAAATGGTAATTGCACGTGACGCATCAACAAATGTTGCCGGAAACTTAAAAGTTGGTGAAAAAGTCACCGTAGAATATAAGATGATAGCGACAAGTGTGGCAATAAAAGATACAACAAGTTCGAAAACAAAAAAATCAACGAAAAAGAAATAAATAAAATTTAATATTTGATGGGAAATAGGCAGTCATTCTGAAATCAGTCAGAATGACTGCCTGAATTATTTATAATCATAAATAAGCCTGCCAAAATATTTATATTCCGTATTTTTGTTGAAGCTATTATATCATTTTTTGCCGCCTGTAATTACGGCAACTTTATTTTCCAATCTTTTGCTCATAAATATACATCTGATTTAACGGTTAAATGAATTTCAAATTCAATAATATCGCGCGCCGATATTGTCAAACTAATTATTAATAAAAGTTATTGACAAGCGTGAGAGAATTTAATTTGATTGGTTAAATTAAATAAAAGTCAATTATTAAATTGATCCATAAAGATTATGTGTATGAAATCAAAATCAAAAAAAGCGTTCGTTTGGTCGGTGAGAATAATTCTGGGGCTGGTTATTACGGCAATATTAGCTGCCTCCTATTATGTTCATACTCAATCAACTCAGGATAAAATAAGAGCAATTATTAATAAAGAATTTAATAATAGTGTCAGCTATGAACGCACGCGCCTGCATATATTCCCCGGTTTTGGTCTGGTTTTCGATAAAGTTGATATAACGGTGCCTGAAGGCAATCATATCAATGCCGCATCGGTAAAAATGCATCCGCGCTTATTAGCTCTGCTAAAAGGCAGTTTTAAAATCGGGAAACTGACTTTTTACGAACCTGATATTCTGCTAAATGTTTCTGTAAAGAAGAAAAAAACAAAGGATGATGACCTTACACCTGGGCAAATCATTGAAAGTGCGAATGCGATTTTAGATAAGCTGCGAAATGAAATGCCCGGCCTTATCGCTGTTGTGAAAAAAGGCAAGTTGGTTATTCGCGAAGATGGCAAAGATATAACTGATATTAGTGATTTAAAAGCGCGCATCACTCTCTCTTCCAAAGATGTAAAAATAAGAATTAAAGGCGATATGGAAAAATGGGGAAAGTTTTCCCTGATCAGCAGAATTCATGCGGATAAAAATACAGTATTTATTAATGATTTATCTGCTTTTTTCGGGAAATCTTCCATTTTTAAATGTTCTGGTAAAATCGAATTTAAAAATTCTCTTAATTGGGAAATAAAATCGAACAAAGCGGTTTTAATATTAGATGAGATATTCAATAAAATATCTTCTTTTTCCACTATGCGCGACACTTTGGGATCAGTAAAAAGTCTTAAAGGAAGGATCAACCTTTCTTCCGTCAATATATCAGGTGAGCTTGCCAATCCCCAAAACTGGGATATCATCGCGTATGGATCAATAGAAGACGCTGTTTACGGCTCTTCAAAACTTCCCGGACTGGTAAAAATAGCCCGTGGAAGACTGGAAGCGGATAATAAAAAAATAATATTTGATAAATTTGAAACCTCTATTTTTGATTCAAAACTTGATGCATCGGCTTTTATAGAAAGAATTGGTCAGGATATAAGTGCAGCGGATATTAGCTTGAGCGGCACTCTGGGGAAAGAAACACTTCAATGGATTTCAAAAGAGCTTGGGTATCCCAGAGAAGAAACGTTGAGTGCGCCGGTTTCCATAACTAGCGCCAGAGTATTGTGGCAAAAGGAAGGGAAAATAAACGCAGCAGGTTCAGCCGTAATTAACAATGGCCCGAAAATAATGATAGATCTGGAAAAGGATAATAAAGCCCTTGCTGTAAATAAATTGATAATAAATGACAATGATTCCAACGCGGATATGGCGTTTAAATTCGCCTCGAATCTTATAGAGTTATCATTTAAGGGAAGTTTAAATGAACAAACACTAAACCGGATGTTTGAAGAGTCTTCGTTTCCGCGCGGCTGGGTCAAAGGCGATTTTAGTGCCAGCCTGCGTCTTGATAGATATCAGCAATCCGCGGTAAGAGGCCAATTGGAAGGCAGAAATTTTATTTTGCCACTGCCGATAAGAGAGCCGTTGAAATTTAAACAGGCTGTAATTACCGGAAGAAATCAGGCGATTAACATTGAATCCGCTAAATTGTTATGGGGAGAAAACAATCTTGAAGGGAAAGGTTCTCTGAGAGCCGCGCCGGAAGGTATTCGTCTTGATATTAATCTCAAATCTGACGAAATAAAAGTAAAAAACATTATCGATATTTTTTCATCACGCAATGAATCGTCGCAAAATAAAAAAAAGGCATCGGAATTCAAAAAACCGGCACTGCGGGGTATTATACGCGTAAACGCTCCCAAGGTGTCCTGGGGAAAATACAGCGCGAGTCCCGCGAACGCGAATATAATTCTCGCCAATCACGAGGTACAACTTGTATTCAAAGATATATATCTGTGCGATATAGCTATTCTTGGAAGAATTATTTTTTCACACGATAGTATAAAATTCAATTTCCGTCCTGACGCGCAAGACAAACAATTGGATTCAAACCTAGACTGTCTTTTAGAAAAAGATTTCCGTATTACCGGTAAATTCGATTTTAAAGGTGATTTAAATTCCGAAGGTAATGCAGACGCGTTAAAAAGGGAAATGAGGGGCAATGTTGAGTTTCGCTCCAATGATGGTATTATTCAGAGAGCGCCTCTTTTAGCAAAAATATTCGCTGTTTTAAACGTAACGGAACTATTAAGGGGCAAATTGCCGGACTTCACGACTGAAGGTTTTAAGTATAACTCTATAAACATAAAAGGTGAAATTAATAGGGGAGTATTTCTTATACAGGAAGCCGTGGTTGATGGAACTACAATGCAACTGGTAGGGCAGGGTGAAGTTGATCTCGTCACAGATCAGATTAATCTTACCGTATTGGTCGCGCCTTTTAAAACCATAGATTTTCTGGTCAGTAAAATTCCGGGCGTGAGATATATTTTAGGGGGAACTCTTATTTCCATTCCATTAAGAGTTACCGGCGATCTGAATGATCCCAGTATTGTTGTTATGTCGCCAACGGCCATCGGATCAGGGTTAATTGGGATGATGAAAAGAACCCTCAATTTGCCGGTAAAAATTATCGAGCCGATAATACCGAAAGAATAATAATAATATGTTGATAATATTATGTATATTGCACGTATATTAAAGTATTACACGATGTATAAATTTATGATTTTACGCACACAAATTACGAAAAAATAATTTGAGCAAAGAAATGTGTCGCGCTTACTTTATAATTTGTCTAGCAATCATTTTGTTTCTTTCATGTTCGTCAGCTCATAAGGAGCAGGATGATAAAATATCTGCTATTAACAATTTTTACAAAGCGGTTTTGGCTCTGAAAAATGACGGAATCCCGGAAAAAAAGGATATAGAAAAGTTGTCTCCCTTTATCTCCACCTCGTTTAAAAACTTATTGCTGGAAGCAAAAAAAGCGGAAGATCGGTATTTCCATAAAACAAAAGGAGAGGTGCCGCCGCTGATTGAGGGAAGTTTGTTTTTTTCGCTATTTGAAGGAGCTGATAAAATAATCTCGATCACAGAGGAAACAAAGACGGATCAGATAGCTTACTTGATTGAGCTAGAATATCGTGACCGTTATGGAAAGAAAGAAAAAATAAGATGGCAGGACCGAGCTGTTCTTGTTATTGAAAACGACAGATGGGCAGTAAATGATCTGGAGCTGCTTGGCAAATGGTCGTTCGGAGCAAAAGGGAAGTTGTCTGATATTTTAAATAATGTAATACAAGCGCAAAATAATTAAGATAAAAATATATAATTATGAGGAAAGTTTAATAAAAGCGGAGCTTGTAGGTTTATCCAGTGAATTTATCGAAATAAATTCTCGAAGATATTATAACTGGGCAAGAAATAATAATCTTTACTATGACAAAAACGCGAAAAAATGGATTAACATGCAGGAATTTAAAAAAGCATTAACGGAAAAACAAGATGAAATAGTGGGTATTTTTTTCCTTGTTTGTTTTTGTCTGACAGTTTTAATCACGCCGGCTGTTGTATACGCGCAGGTTCCGGAAAGCGTGAGATCAAGAGAAGCGATAAAGCGCGTAAAGCCTTATCTGACACAAAAATTGCAAGAAAATGGGTTTCAATACGGGTTGCCTGTTTTTATCAGAATCTTCAAGCAATCAAATGAATTGGAAGTCTGGCTGAAAAACGGTAATTCTTTCAAATTATTCAAGAGCTATAAAATATGCACTTATGGTTTTGCGGGATTAGGGCCGAAGGAAAAACAAGGTGACGGCAAAGCGCCGGAAGGATTTTATCGCATATATCCAAAATCATTAAACCCCTCCAGTAATTATCATCTTGCTTTCAATTTAGGCTATCCCAACGAATACGATCGGGCGCACAAAAGAACAGGCAGCGCGCTGATGATTCATGGAGATTGTGTTTCCATTGGTTGTTACGCGATGACAGACGCGGGAATTGAAGAAATATTTGCTTTGGCTGACGGAGCATTGAGAAACGGCCAAAAGTCATTTAGCGTTCATATATTCCCCTTTAGAATGACGGATGAAAATATGTCTAAATACGGCAGTTCAAAATTCATTTTGTTTTGGGATAATCTAAAACAAGGTTATGACTATTTCGAAAAAAAGAAGATTCCTCCAGATATCCGAGTGATAAACAGGCAATATGTATTTAATTAAAAAGATGAGTAAAGAAATGAAAAATTTTACTTTAAGGATATTTTTATGATCCAAATTGATGCTGAAAAATGTATTGGCTGCGGGACATGCGCGGCAGATTGTCCTTTTGCTTCCATCAAAATTATAGAGGGAAAGGCGTCTCCCGGCAAGTGGTGTCTGGAATGCGGCCATTGCACCGCTGTCTGTCAGCAAAAAGCCGTAACCTTGCTAGGCGATTATGACCCTCTGGAAATTATTGAATATGATCCTAAAAAGTTCCGGATTGAACCGGAAAATCTTCTGAATTTTGTAAAATTCCGTAGAAGCGTGCGCCAGTTTACCGATGAGCCGGTGAGTGACGCCGATATCGCCAAAATAATGGAAATGGGCCGCTATACACAGACCGGCGCCAATATGCAGGGCTTGCGCTATATAATTCTCACCACAGAAACTCTCAGGGAAATAACGCCGATTGCCTTAAAAACGCTCGCGGAGCTTGATATAGCCCAAGTTGATAAAAAAACAATGAGAGTGCCTTATCAATACCTGGATTTTCAGGTAACATGGAAGCTGTGGTATCAGGTATATCAGAAAAACAAGCGCGATCTTTTATTTCACGGCGCGCCTCATGCCTTATTGATTGTAAGCCGTGCCTGCAATGAGGTGGACGGCTGTTTCAATATCGGCCATCTGGAGCTGATGATCAACACGCTGGGTCTGGGCGCCTGTTTAATGGGTTTTGGGACGTTCGCGTTTGCCATGTCGGAAGAATTAAAAAAGATAATAGGGTTAAAAGATGGAGAGTCCGTGATATTTTCCCTGGTTTTTGGACATCCCAAAGTTGAGTATCTGAGAACCGTTAACCGAAAAAAAGTAAGATATGAGAAAATATAATTTGATTACCAAGGGGCGGATTAACTCATGAAAATTGACAAAATTAATTTTAAAGAGAAATTCGGCAAATTACCCAACGCGGATTACGCGGTGGGAATAATCGCGAAGATGAACAATTATGAATTCAAAATAGTCAAATTTAAGGGTGATTTTATCTGGCATAAACATGAAGATACTGACGAAACTTTTATCGTTCTCGAAGGTATGATGACCATGAATCTTCTGGATAGAAAGATAGAAGTCAATAAAGGTGAAATGATCGTAATTCCCAAAGGCATTGAACATAAGCCTTCATCACTAAAAGAGTATAAAGCTTTGCTGATAGAACCGGAAGATACGCCCAATACAGGCAACGTAAAAAATGAAATGACCATCAAGAAAATTGAATGGGTATAATCAGGGGATAGAGCGATTTGTGTAGCCACTATTTGTCTTTGACATTGGTGATTATTTTCAATATATTTTTTCCACAAAGGCAAAGTTCCTGTAAAATTCAATAAATATTTACCAGGAGGTTTCAAAATGAAAAAATTTTCGAAAAAATCAATTTTCTTGACGATTGGCGTTGTTTTAGTAGCCATAACCGCAATAATCTATTTTGCCGCCCCGGGATATTTATACAACAAGGCCATTGAACAAATACGTAAAGACGCCGGCTTGACGATGAAATCAGTAAACATTCCTGATTTTAACATTGTTTATCTGGAAGGTGGAGCCGGAGATACAATCATCATGATTCACGGTTTTGGTGGCAATAAGGACAATTGGCTGCGCTTTGCCAAGGAATTGACGTCGAATTATCACGTGATCATTCCCGATCTTCCCGGTTTTGGGGACAGCTCCAAGCCGCAGGATGCCAAATACAGCATCATGTCACAGGTGGAGAGGGTAAACCTGCTGGCAAAAGAACTGGAACTGAAAAAATTTCATCTTGTCGGAAATTCCATGGGCGGCAGCATTTCCGGCACTTATGCCGCGACTTACCCGAATATGGTTAAAACCCTCGCCTTATTAGATTCCGGCGGTGTTGTTTCTCCGGAAAAAAGCGAACTGGCCTTGTCTTTGGAAAAGGGCGTAAATCCGCTGGTTGTTAAAAGTGTGGCGGATTATGACCGATTGCTGAAATTTAATTTTGTCAATCCTATTGAAATACCTTATGTAATTAAAAAATACTTTACCAAACAGGCGATTAAAGCCGCGCCGCTGAACGAAAGAATATTCGCGGAGATATCCACCACCGATTTTACCTCGCTTGAGGAAAAATTAAACAAGATTACCGCCCCGACACTAATTGTTTGGGGAGATTCAGACAGGGTTCTTCATGTGTCTGCCGCGCATATTTTTGACAAAAAAATTAAGAATTCGAAACTGGCAATCATCAAAGAATGTGGGCATCTTCCCATGCTGGAAAAACCGCAGGAAACAGCTTCAGTGTATAAGGATTTTTTGAAAAAAAACTAGCGCAGAACCCGCCCATCGGGTGTAGGTAGTATGGTGCATTAAAAGAAGAGGGGCGGGGATATTTCTCCGCCTTTTATGTGTTCTAATAAGTTACTGGAGGAATGATATAGCCATTAACATTAAATTATATTGAGTTGTTTTTGATAAATTTAGACATAATAATGAACGGCGAAAGTTTAAGATCTTATTAATAGCAGTATCTTTATTTTTCGCTAAAAAATAAAAAAGGGGGATGATATGAAAACAGCAAAAAAAATATTACCTTTTGTTATTTTTGTCGTATTATTTTTTTTACAGAGTTGTACAGGAGTATCTTCCGATAGTAAGCTGGATGTAATAAAAAAATTAATGGACAGGGAAGCTCAAAAAACCGCCGTTGATCTACTTGGTGTGACTTATAATTCTAAAGAAAGCAAAGTGATTACGGCAAAAGAAATGAATGAGTGGATCAAGAGTAATAAAATTGATGTTACAAAATTTCCGGTAAATGTGCAGAAAGCGATTAATGATAAATCAACATTGGCATTATTTGTTCCAAAATTTATTCCCATTAAAGACAAAAAAGCCAGTGTGAAAGCATACGATATCGGTGGAATTTATTTGCCTCTTTTTCCCTATGATGATTTTGGTGGTTGGTGGATAGGAGGTGGAGATTGCGATGTTAGATGTGAAAAATGCAGAGGCTGCAAAGGACCAAATAACCTCTGTTATTGTTCGATGGTCTGTTGCACAAGATGTGACAGCTCAGAATGCTGGCCATGTCAGATCTGCGCTAAGAATCCATAAGGGTTGAAAAAATGCGTTTACAGTTTTCCAATTACTATAAATAACTTAAAAGAGGGGCGGGGACATTTCTCCGCTCCTTTTTGCGTTTTATCGGCGGCGGAAAAAGTAAAGTGATCATTTATTTTGGTTAAATTTTATAATTTGATTTGGATTTTCTCCAAAAACCCATAAAAGACGTATTACGTATTTGATGATAATGAAGACATATTGCTGGATCAATAATTTATTGTTGTTTGATTTTTAATGACTTTTTGTATAGAAAACAAATGATCATAAAAACAGATTTTGTACTAAGAAGCAGATTTTAAATATTACGTATATTAATCGTTTTAGCATTCATAACACAATGAGAGGTGGTAATTGATGTCCTATCGCTACGCTTTTTTTGTTTTTTTAATCGCAACGGTACTAATAACAGGGTGTGCTACAAAATCACCGCTATTGGTTGCTTCTTCCAAAGGCGACATAGAGTCGGTTCAAAATCTAATTAAGAATGGTGCAGATATAGAGCAGAAAGACAAGGCGGGTTATACAGCGCTTTTTCTTGCAGTATGCGATGGTCAAAAATCTGTGCTGGAGTTTCTTATCAGTAAAGGCGCTAAAGTAAATACGCAAAACGGTGAAGGTATGACACCCCTTCATTATGCAGCACTACATTTAACTCCAGAAACGAGCAACAACGTTATCAACGTATTACTCGACAATGGCGCAGATGCGTCTATTAAAGATAAGTACGGTAATACTCCACTAAAGTATGCAAGGACTTATAATCTTGAAAACCTTATCCTAATAAGAGCAAAATATGATGGCAATGATGATGAAACATCGTTGTCTGTTTATGAAGCATTAAGGGTGCCATCACGCATTAATCCCACAAGGGGAGATTATTTAATCCCGACAGGCAAAGAAAAAGCGTATACCAATGCACTAGCAGACTGCAATGACCTTGTTGTGCCGCAAAAAAGCCTATTTATGTTCGCTGCGCCGATTCTCTATGCTGCCGCGCTTGCATTTGATGCCGCCACCGTCCCGGGAAAATTTCAGAAATGTATGGAGAAAATGGGATTTAAATGTGTGAAACATTGTTCAAAGTGAACAGTGAACAGAGGAACAATTACCATTATTTACGATTATGTACCAACAAGAACGATACAGCCGATCGCTACGCTTCGGTGGATTTCGTTGTTATTTTTTTAAAAAAAGGAGATCACAATGTCATCGTTGATTGACGGGAAAAGCAAAAAAGAACTTCTTTCAGAATTTGATACTTATTACGTAAAACCAGAAAACAAAGACCATCAAATCATAAAACAAGCAATACTTGTCAAATGCACTGAAGATGTTGAAAATTCAATAAATAGTCTTGAAAGATCATTATCTGCCAACGCTCAATCAAGTCAGCAACTAGCGACAAAGGTTTTTCATTTAAACATCATCCTCGCCATAGCAACAATAGTTGGAATATTTTTCGCAATTATTAAGTTCTTTTGCAATGGTTCATAATAAAAATATAACCACGCGATACAGCCGATCGCTCCGCTCCGGTCCAGCTTTTAGTCATAAACTTGTAATCAAATTAATAAGAATTGGTATTAATCCAGCATTGGTGCGTCAGAGTCTTCCTCATCAATCCCCAATTTCTGAATCCGTTCAATTTCGTTTAGTTTCATTTTAATAACAACGATTAAGAAAATGATGGCCAGCCAGAAGAGCGCGAGGCTTCCGTAGACTGTGTATGCCTCGACTGGTGTAGTTGGGAAGACAGGGATTTTTTCTTGGGCAAAGGTGGAAGAGGGGAGGGTGAGGAAGGTTAAAAGAAAGATTGCCACGGTCACTGCGTGACCTCGCAATGACAAGAAAATTATAGATTCACGCTTTCGAGACTGTGCTGTAATGTCTTTGCGAGCAAATGTAATGAGCGAAGCAATCTCATAAATCTTTGATAATATAAAGATTGCCACACGCACTATCGTGCGTTCGCAATGACAAATGAGGATTGCTACACAGTCTTTTCGTTTGAATGATGTTAAATATTTTCGCAATGACATGCGTAGAGATTGCTTTATCCGCTTTAGCGGATTCGCAATGACAAAGGAAAAGAATGACAATGTAAGATTTCTCATCCGCAATTGGCGGATTCGAAATGACATCATTATGTTTTTTATCAGCATAAGCACTCCTAACTTAAAAAGCCGACTAGAGTCATAGTCATAAAGTAAATAATATAAATAACGGCAATAATCGTAAATAAATGGCTTTTCTGACCACGGTTGGACTTTCTATCCAGAAACGGAATCAAAAAGAAGAATAAAATCCCGATGGTTACGCAGATAATGGCGATGGTTTCGCCGTTAAAGCCGTAAATCGTGCCGGGGAAAAGTTTGAGCGTCTCCAGCATGAAAAGAAAATACCACTCCGGTTTGATTCCTTCCGGAGGCGGAGCCATCGGATCTGCTTTAATGCCTATTTCCGGCGGCAGCATTACCGCCAGTGTAGCGACCACGCCCAGCACCAACAGCCAAATCATCATGTCTTTGTAGAAAACATTGGGAAAGAAAGGTTCGCCCGTTTTTTGTTTATTTTCCACGGATAGAGGCACGCTCATGCCGTGATACTGAACCAGAAGAACATGCAGGCTGATGAGCAACATCGATAAAAGCGGCAGAATGGATACATGAAAGGCATAAAAACGTGTAATGGTGTCGCCGCCGACTTCCGTGCCGCCACGCAAGAATATTTTAATGAAACTGCCGACAACAGGCAAATTACCCGCGCCGCCGGTTGCTACGCGCACCGCGGCAAAGGCGCGTTCATCCCAAAGCATCAAATAACCGCTGAGGCCGAAGAAAATCGAAATAACCAGCAGAATAAAGCCGCTTACCCAGATAAATTCCCGGGGCTTGCGGTAGGATTTAACCAGCAGCGTGCCGAAGAGATGTATGAAAACAAAAACAATGCAAAGCTGCGCTCCCCAGTGGTGAAAAGAGCGGAAGAACCAACCCATGTTGATTTTTGTGACTATCTCGATAATGCTTTCGTAAGCGTAATCAACATGCGGAACATAATAAAAAGCCAAAATCATTCCCGTGATAAACTGCACAATGAACAGAAAAAGCGTGATGCCGCCGGTATAATACAAAATATCGTAACGATGCCTGGGCACAAGTTTGCTTTTGGCGATTTTTTTCAGTTCGTTAGTATCGTAACGTTCCTGAAACCAGTTTCTAAACTTTGGCCAGATCAACTTTAGCTCCCTTTCTGGCGATGACTATTTTTTCGCCTGTTTCCAGTATTTCAAAATTCTCCAGAGGTTTTGGAGGAGGCCCTTCAATGTTCACGCCCAG
Organism: Syntrophaceae bacterium UBA4810; assembly: GCA_002402545.1. Lineage (GTDB taxonomy): Bacteria > Desulfobacterota > Syntrophia > Syntrophales > Smithellaceae > UBA4810. Next base: position 12,628 of record DHGA01000026.1, on the reverse strand, counting down.
ATCGTTAAACCAGCCCTGATGGCAGGCGCAGTAGAATTTTTTCTCTTCCGGGCGGTAAGCGACGTTGCATTCCATATGCGTGCAGACGCCTTTAAAAGCGGCCATTGTTCCGTCTTCTCTTTTTAAAAAGAGCCCCAGTACGCCGCCCCAGGCAAATGATTTGGTGGAATTAGGGGCAAGATTTCCAAATTCATTTTTATCCAAAACGACAAATTCCGGTTCTTTGCCCAGAGTGGGGAAAGAGAATTTCAAAAGGGAATATATGGCGCCGGAAAAAAACACCAAAAGCGAACCGCTGAAAAGCGTGTTTAAAAACTGCCGGCGCGTGATGAGGGAATATTTAAGCTTCATCTCTTGATGGACCTCCAGATATCTTTAGCTTTGTTTTTGAGAAGAGTTTTTCTCAAACCTACAATGCCGTCAGTCGGCCGCACGTCCTTGGGGCAGGCTTCGATACAGCGGAAAACCGTATCGCAACCCCAGACGCCTTCTTCACTGTTAAAAGTTTCCAGTGTTTCAGCCGAGCGTTCATCGCGGGAATCAAGCGAAAATCTCTGCAACTTAGCCATGGCCGCGGGACCGGCGTAATTGCCGTCTCTGTTTAAAACCGGGCACGCCCCGTAACAGCAGGCGCAGAGAATGCAGTTGACAAACTGATCAATCTTTTTTCTGTTCTTTTCGCTCTGGTAAATCTCTTTTTCCGGCTCTGAACTTTTGCGGATGAGATAAGGCTGTATCTTTTCGTACATATCCCAGAATGGTGTCATGTCCACAACCAGGTCTTTGATAACTTCAAAGTTGGGCAGAGGTTCCAGAATGATCGTATCTGTCTCAAAAACAGCAACCTGTGTGCGGCAGGCGAGGTCTATCTTGCCATTTATGACCATGGCGCAAGAGCCGCAAATAGCCGATCGGCACGATGACCTAAACGATAAAGTGCCGTCAATTTCATCCCGTATGCGCAAAAGCATAGCCAAAACAGTCAGGCCGGGGATGACTTTAATTTTATATGACGCGAAACAGGGCTCTTTTTTGGGCTCTTTGGCGTCATACCGCAGAATTTTGAAAGTATAAGTATCGCTGATCAATATTTTCTCTCCATTGGTTGATAGTTGGTAATCTTAACTTGTTTACAAGAAATGAGCGGATCGCCTTTTTTACCCATTTTGGCGATGGTATGTTTAAGCCATTTTTTATCGTTTCTTTTGGGGAAGTCGCGCCGGAAATGAGCGCCACGGCTCTCTTCACGCAACAGCGCGCCCAGAACAATCGTATGCGCGACTTCCAGCATATATTCGAGCTCTATGGCATTATGCAGTTCGTAATTCATATGCGGATCCGCCGAGGAAACACTCACGTTTATATATCTTTCTTTGATTTTTTTGACCTCATCCAACGCTTGAGCAATTTCCTTTTTCGTGCGGAAAACACCGACTTTTTCACTCATTACTGCGCCTAAATCTGCCGCGAGCTTGTAGGGTCGTTCTCCGCCGGCCTGAGTAAGCTTGTTAATCTTTTTTTCGACTTGTGCTTTCAAAGACAGCAACGGTTTTTCCTTAGGTTTGAGCTTATCTTTAGGAAGCTCCTCTTCGATAGCCCGAGCCGCCAATTTGCCGAAAACAATGGTATCGAGCAGAGAATTTCCGCCCAGGCGGTTGGCGCCGTGAACGCTGACGCAGGCGCATTCGCCCGCGGCATAAAACCCTTTGATTGGCGAAGCGCCTTTTTCGTTAACATCAATGCCGCCCATGGAATAATGCTGCGAAGGCATTATGGGAATTGGTTTTTTAACCGGATCAATGCCGATAAAATCCATACAAATACTGCGGATGCCCGGCAGACGCTCGATAATCTTCTTTTTTCCCAAATGCCGCAAATCCAGCTCAATGTAAGTGCCCAGAGGATGTTCAAAGCCGCGTCCTTCTTCGATTTCGGTCATAATACAGCGAGAAACAATGTCCCGTGGGGCCAATTCCATTGCCGTAGGCGCGTATTTCTGCATGAACCTCTCGCCCTTATTGTTCAGAAGATAACCGCCTTCACCGCGGCAGCCTTCGGTCATCAGAATATTCGTGCCGATAAGCGTAGTCGGGTGAAACTGGACAAACTCCATATCCTTAAGAGGCACACCGGCTTTATAAGCCATGCCGATGCCGCTGCCTGTGTTAATCAGCGCGTTGGTTGAATTGCGATAAACTCTGCCGTAACCGCCGGTGCCGAAAACCGTGACCTTGGCGCGCACCGGGATGAGTTCGCCTGATTTAATATCCAGAACAATCACTCCATGGCACTGGCCGTCTTCCACGCAAAGCGAGGTGACAAACCATTCCGGATAAATTTTCACTTTTTTATAAACGGCGCGTTCATATAAAGTATTTAAAAGAGAATGGCCGGTAACATCGGCGGAAAAACACGTGCGCGGAAAACCGCCGCCGCCGAAAGGACGCTGAGCGATAGTGCCGTCGGGAAATCTGCTGAAAGGACAGCCCCAGTGTTCCATCTCATAAACAATACCCGGCGCTTCCTTGCACATTATTTCAATCGCGTCTTGATCGCCCAGATAATCGCTGCCTTTTACTGTATCAAAAGTGTGCTTTTCCCAGGTATCGTCGCGTCCATCGGGATTATTCGCCAAAGAAGCGTTGATTCCTCCCTGCGCGGCAATTGAATGAGATCGCACGGGATATACCTTGGAAATTAACCCGACATTGAATTTGTCGCAAAGACCTACTGCCGCCCGTAAACCGGTCAAGCCGCCGCCGACTATAAGAATATCATGTGTAAGCATCATCTATAAAAACCTTACATACAAGCAAATAAAACCAGCCACGACTAAAGCGGCGATAATGTTGGATGCCCAGAAAAGAAAATTTTCTTTTCTGAATCCTAAATCAATAATTATTGTTCTGATTCCGTAAATACTGTGAAAAGAAAACAGAATAATAATTAAAAAATCAATTACCGGATGCCGGTGCAGGCTCAAAGCCCAGTCAGGCCTGTCATCCAACGGCAGGAGAAAATAACCGGTGACAATTTTGAGGCCGATTAAGGCGATTAAGGTCAAACCGCTGATACGGTGAAAAAGCCAGATAAACATTTGTTCCCCCTAAATATTGATAATGAATTCAATCATTTTCCCTTATAGCTTGGTTTTCTCTTCTCCAGAAAGGCTTTCATGCCTTCGGTCTGATCATCGCTGGCAAAAGCCAGAGAGAAGGCGGCTCTCTCGATAATTTTGCCTGTATAATTATCAACGTCCTGCGTGTTTTGCACGGAAAATTTAGCAAGCCCGACGGCTACCGGACTGTGCCGTGTGATCATTTTAGCCATGGCAAAAGCTTCTTCCATGAGTTTGTCATCCGGCACGACTTTGTTAACCAGGTTGATTGATAAAGCTTCCTCGGCGGATATCATCTTGCCGGTGAGCACCAGTTCTTTGGCTTTGCCTAGGCCAACCAGCTTGGAGAGGCGCACCGTGCCGCCAGCGCCGGGTATAATACCGATGTTGATTTCCGGCTGGCCGAACTGCGCGCTTTGTGCGGCAACACGAATGTCGCAGCCCATGGCTAGTTCGCAGCCGCCGCCCAGACAAAATCCGGCAATCGCCGCGATAAAAGGTTTTCTGGATTCTTCCATGCGCAAGGTCAAATCCCAAAGCTCGGAGTTGAAAAACATCTCCATGGCGGTATTGTTGACCATGGCGGCGATATCCGCTCCCGCAGCAAAGACTTTAGGGCCGCCGGTGATAATAACGGCGCGAACATTGGCATCCGCGTCCATATCCATTATTGCTTGAAGCAATTCCGAACGCACGGTTTGATTAATGGCGTTACGCACCTCCGGGCGGTTTAGCGTAATGATGCCGAGTTTTTCTTCAGCCTTTTTTTCGACGATAATTGTAGTATAGCTCATGAAAAGCCTCCTTAAATTAAGTAATCAAAAGCGATTCTTCCGGACAGGTGAGCACGATATCGTCTTCGTTCTTAATGAGTTCCGTGGTGAGAAACGCCTGTGGAAGAATGTTGTTTAAATAATAGCGGGCAGAGGCGATTTTGCCATCATAGTAAATCGCGTCGCTCGTTCCTTTTTTTGCCTCCGCTAATTTCTTGGCGGCAATCAGCGCCTGTTCCATCAGGCAGTAGGAGACATAAACCTGAGCGCAGACAAACAGCGCGCGCAGGGCATTAAGCGGTATCAATTGCCGCTTGCTATCCATATTGGAAAACCAGGAATCAAAAGTGGTCTTGACTTCGCTCAGTGCATGGAAGCCCTTAGTCAGACTTTTCATCTCTTTTTCAAAACCTTTAGCTTTAATATTAGCATCGATAAATTCTTTGATCGAAGCCATCCAGTTGGCGAAAGGCGCGCCGTCTTTCATTCGCATTTTACGCCCGATCAAATCATTGGCGTGAATGAAAGATGTTCCTTCCCAGATGGTCAGAATTTTAGAATCGCGCAGGTATTGTTCAACAGGATATTCCGAGGAATAGCCGACGCCGCCCAAAATTTGAATGGCCTGAGCAATCACTCCCAGGCTGGCTTCGCTGCCATAGCCCTTAACCAGTGGTGTAAGTATTTCGACAAACTCACCGAAATTTCGGGCTTTTTCTTTATCGGTTGAGTTGCCCTCGATATCGAGAAAATAAAACCCCTTGAAGATCATCGCCCGGATACCTTCCACAGTGGCTTTCATATCGAGAATCATCCTGCGTATGTCTTCATGCTTGATAATCGGTACGCGCTCGGCATTTTTAATGCCGAAGGGGCGTCCCTGAACGCGCTCAGTGGCATATTGCGCGGCTAAATAGCAGGCCGCCGCCGCCTGAGAATTGGAATTATGACCGGTGCCGATGCGCGATTCGTTCATCATGTGAAACATCATCGCCAGCCCTTTGGAATAACCTTTGTCATCCGGAGCCGGGCCAAGCAAAATGCCGCGGCAGTTATCTTCATCACCGAAGTTCAAAAGGGCGGTGGCCTGCGCGTGCAAGCCCATTTTATGTTCCAGCGTAGCGGTGGTGACATCATTTGGTTCGCCCATCGAGCCGTTATCGTTTACCCAAAATTTAGGTACAACATACAGGCCAATGCCAGGTGAGCCGGGAGCTCCTTTTTCCGGACGGGCAAGAACCAGATGAATGGTGTTTTCGCCTGTGCCCTGATCACCGGCTGTGATAAACATTTTGGTTCCCTTGATTTTCCAGATGCGCGGATCATCAGTGGGATAAGCGCGCGTGATAATATCTCCGGTGTCGGAGCCGAAATTCGGCTCGGTCAGGCACATCGTGCCCTGCCAGTCACCTGCAAGCATTTTGGGAATGAACATGTCGTTATCTTTTTGCGTGCCGAAGCGCAAAATTAAATTAGCCGCGCCGCTGGTGAGTTTGATGCAGGAAGTGAGAGCAGGGCAGGCGGCGGTGTTCATTTCAAAAATCGCTTTGTATAAAATAAGCGGCATGCCGGTTTCCACCTTAATACATTCGCTTGATGAGCCCCAGCCGTTTTGCTGCAGGAACTGATAAGCTTCTTTGAAGCCGGGAACTGGTGTAACCTGGCCATTATCGAATTTAACGCCGATTTTATCGCCCGGAGCGTTGATGGGGTTGAGCACTTCCCTGGCAACTTTGTAGCCTTCGTTTAGAAGCATATCAACGTCATCAAGGCTGAAGTTTCCCTTGAATCTTTCGCAGTCAAACACTTCTTGGGCCGGAAGCCATTCTTTAAGAATGAATTTTAAATCTCTTAAATCATATTTAAATTCCATTTTAATCTCCTTGGAAAAAGTTTATTCATAAATTTGCGTAAGCAGCTCCACAATTTTTTGCTGGCTGGGGGTTGTGGGGTCTGTCGCCATGTTCACCGCGTCGCGCGAAGCGAAAAAGGCAATCCCTTTTAAATCTTCTTTTTTAATGCCGTGCGATTTAAGGCTGAGAGGAATGTTTAGTTCTTTATAAAGATACAGCAGGCTTTCTTCGAGATCGTTGGAACGGTTAATCAGATATGCCATATCGGCAAATTGTTCCTTGCAGGTTTCTTTGTTGGCTTTGACGAAACATAAAAGGCCGAAGATCGCCGCGCGGCCGTGCGGCATGTGATACCGGGCTCCCAGCGTATGCGTGATGGCATGGCCGACGCCGAGACCTTTTAAAAAAGCCAGGCCGCCGCAGATAGCCGCCATGCACATATCCGTTCGCGCGGGAATGTTATTGCCGTCTTTGTAAGCGGGTATCAAACTTCTGCCGACTAATTTTGCGCCATAAAGAGCCATGGATTCAAAATAAGGATGATAAGGAGTGGCGAGTGATACGTATCCTTCAATGCAGTGCGCCAAAGCGTCAATGCCGGATTCGATGGTCAAAGCCTGCGGCATGGTTTTGCATAAAAGCGGATCGACAACGGCAAGCTTCGGAATGAAATGATTGCTCATCAGAATAAATTTCAAATCGCGCTGCTTGTCGGTTAAAACGGCGCAGGGATTGACTTCGCTGCCGGTTCCGGAAGTGGTGGGCACACAGATAATCGGCGGGAAAATCGGTTTAATTTTCGCGCCGCCGCCTAAGATTCCTTCGTACTGGCGCAGGTCTCCGCCGTGTGTGACGCGCAGGCCGAGCGTTTTTGCTGTATCCAGGGAACTGCCGCCACCCAGACCTAAAATCGCGTCACAGCCGGTTTTTTTGTATAATTCGCCCGCTTTTTCGATCAGTTCCAGCGGCGGATCCGGCTCCACTTCAGCGAATATATGCGTTTCCAGGCCGCTAGCGGCCAGTATATTTTTGATTTCTTCCGCCCGGCCGCTTTTATACATAAAAGGATCGGTTACTAAAAATATTTTCTTAACTTTTAGCTGCCGGATTCTCGCGCCCATGGTGCCCGCTACACCCGCGCCGAGCATAACATCAGGCAGAGGCGGGATGCGCACTTCCCAGATTTTTTCCTTTTCCTGAAAAGCATCCAGCGCGTTCCAGAGATTTTTTACTTCTTTTTCATCAACATCGAAGACAGCTTTCGTGGGAGCAATCGATTCGTCTTTAAAAAACGATGGTATATCTGTATCGATTTGGCTGAACTGCGCTTTTTTATTGAAGGCGATTTGGTCGCGCAGCGTCTGCTTGCCGATTTCCATAACTTCATCCGCGTTCATATTCAGGCCGTAGCGCGCGTTCATCAGTGCCGCAAAAAAAGGATAAACGGACGCGCCGCCGGGAACGGAGTTAAGGCAATAGCCGAAAGCGTCGCAGGTGGCGGACTGAATCTGCGCGCGCAGGGAATTTTCTATTTGCTTTTCTTTATTTTTAGGTATGCGGTAAGTAAGGCCTGCGGTATGATCCGCTCCCATGGGACTGGTGAAATAAGTCATGCCTGTTCCTTTTACCGCGCGGGGGTCGTGCGCGGGCACGGCTTGCCCTTTGAAAGCCGGAACGCGGCTGATGTTGAGAAATCTGGCCGTGGTCACCGCGCCGTTGCCCAGCGCGAAACCCAACGGAGTTTCTTTTTCAATTTCTTCCAGAAGTTTTACGGCAGCCTGCGCGTCGCCCCAGGACATTTTTCCCGCTTCGGCGGCCAACCCCATAGAGCTGCCGGTTTCGATGGCATCGAGGCCCAGATCATCGCAGATGAATTTCAGCCGGGCGATAGCGTCGTTGTCGGTAATACCCAGGTTTGTGCCCAAAAGCGCGATGGTTTCATATTCATAAGCTCCGCAGATACGCTTTCCATCTTTGTCAGGATAAATAATAGAGCACTGCACCACGCAGCCGGGCATGCAGCCGTGCATTTTACCGCCGCGTTCAAAAAGAATTTTTTGAATGTTGTTGCCGCTCACTTCGACAAAATTATCCGGCTGGCCGGAGTGGTAATTGCGCGCGGGCAGTGTGCCGTGGCCGGCGGAATTGGAAATGGCAAAAGGCGTTCCGAAGCGTGTATAGAGGCTGCAGCTGACATCGTGTTTAAGAGTATCGGCCCAACCTCGTACAAGTTTACGAAATTCTTCGGCATGCGCGAGTTCAATCTGCTCTGTGGCGGATGGATCAAGAATAATCGCCTTCAATCCTTTCGCACCCATGACCGCGCCCAAGCCGCCGCGCGCGGCATTGCGCGAAGGGTCTCCGAAAATGTCGGTAAGAGAAACAGACGCGCCCTTGTATTGCCGTTCTCCGGCAATACCTATAGAGATAACGGAAATTTTATCGCCGTATTTCGCGCGCAGGGCGTCAGCCAGCGCGTAATTTTTCATGCCGCGATATTCATCAGCCGGCAGAAGCTGAGTTTTATCTTTGCTGATATAAAGACAATAAGTTTTGCCGAGGGCGGGGGCTTCTTCCACGACAATTGCCCGCAGGTCTAGGCGATCCAGTGCCTGACCGGCAGGACCACCGGAATTGGCTTCTTTGATGCCCTGCGTGAGAGGGCTTTTGCCGCCGATTGAAATTCTTCCCAGCTGTGGCGCTTTCGTGCCGGCCAGCGGACCGCAGGCGACAATCAATTTATTTTCCGCGCCTAAAGGATCGCACAGCGATGGCACTTCTTTGTTTATGATCTTGGCAATTAACGCGCTGGCGCCCAGATACTTCCACTCGTCGGGCAGGGGCTCATAAGAGATTTTTTCTTCGCTTATTTTGATTCTTAAAATTTTCATAAATAATTCTCTGACCCTCTCTAGTCTGGTTTAAGGTTAGCCGGGCGGCAGGCATATGCCAAAACAATTATTCCCGCCAGGGCAAGCAAGTAGCCGCAGACCAGCGTTATTTTGTTAAATACACCCGACAACTGCGGAGCCAGCAGGCGCGAAAGGATTACACCTGCCAAGGCAACAATAGTTCCGGAAATCCAAAATATTATTTTCCTTTTCATAAATTTATCTCAATATCGTCACAAAAATACCGGCAATGATGGCGGTGGTAATTACTCCTGAAACGCTGGCGCCCATGGCGTAAGGCAATATGATTGCCCGGTGATTAACTTTTTGGATTTCTTTTTGCGCAACCTTGGCCGTGGTCGGTATGCAAGAGACACCGGCAATACCGATTACCGGATTGAATTTTCCCTTGGTTGCGAAATATAAAACATACCCGCCTAAAATTCCGCCGATGCCCGATAAAAGAAGCGCGAAGATGCCGAGGATCAGAAGATTCATCACCTTGGGATTAAGAATCGTGGATGCTTCACAAAGAACCCCCAAAAGAAGACCCAAGAAAAAGGTAGCTCCGTAAAGCACGGGGCCTTCCAGAAATTCCAGAAAACGTTTAACCCCGGACTCTTTGATAATGACGCCTAAAAAGAAAGACATAAAAAGGGGCGCCGCAACCGGGAAAAGCAGGCAGAGAATCGTGGAGGTAATGACAGAGAAGGTAATCTTTTCCATTCTGGAAATTTTTGGAATATTTTTTAAATCCATTTTGATGCCACGCAGGCGTTTGGGCACCATAAGCCTGATTAAATATGGGTATCCACCATAGGTTAGGCTCAGATAGAGATAGGCGACAATGGTAATGGGCACAAAGAGATCTTTAGCCAGAATCAGTGAAGTAAAAAGGACCATCGGGCCGTCCGCGCCGCCGACAACGGAAATCGCCGCCGCTTCCTTGTATGTAAGACCAATCCAAACGGCGAGCGGAAAAGTCAGAATTGTACCCAGCTCGGCAAAAATGGCGATCAGCATTCCCTTAAACGGCGCCATCATAATATAGCCGATATCGGTAATCACGCCGATGCCCAAAAAGAGCAGGCAGGCGATAAGGCCGTTGCTGAAGGTGAAGGTGTAGATAGGCTGAAGGAAATTTATTTGCAGGGCGTCAAACAATTTTGCCGGATCGCTGACCATAGGATCAATAAAGATGGTTCCCGTGGTTGTCGCCGAAAGATATAAAACGGCGGCGTTAACGGATGCCATGCCCATGCCCATGGGAATCATAATAAGAGGTTCGAGCGTGCCTTTCGCGCCTAAAAAAACAAGCGTGATTCCCGCGATAATCAACATGATTCGCCCGGCAGTAATTAACGGATCGCCGGAAACCATTGTCGCGATTCCCTGAAACAGATTTAAAAAATCAGCGCCAGACATTCTTAATCCTTTTTTCCGGCTATATATTTATTACGCGCCATCTTTTCCGCAATGGCGTGAGCGTGAACAATATGTTTTTGCCATTTGATGCCGCTGAACAGAATGCGGATAAACCAGGCGACACTCAAAGAAACGATAATGCAAATAAAATACGCCAGTGCGACAAACTGTACCGGTCCGATAAAAGCTGCTGTTTTCATTTTTTTACTTCTTTCGTTATATTTTAACAAACACCGCAATTAAAGGCAGTGTTTAAGTATTAGCACTTGGCCGCTCTAATCCCCTGACAATCTGCGAGCGGATAATACGCGGTAAAATCATGTGATGCTTTGGGCAAATCGAGCGCGGATTCTGATAAATGCAACTGGTAAAAGCAACGAGGTATTTTCTGATATCGCCGAAGCGAACCACCTCGTCGACAAAACCTTTCTTAGCGCAATAAAAAGGTTCGGAAGTAAGGTCATAGTGTTTTACCATCTCATTCATTTTATCGATCACCGGCTGCAGGGGTTTGCCCGCGTCCTTTTCCTTGACCAGACGGCGCGCGTAACTGGCCACCGCCGCTGTTTCTCCGTGCATCACATTGATTTCCGTCGCCGGAGTGCCCAGCGTAAAAGCGTTATTGTTATTAGCCGTGGGGCCGCCTAAAACGTAATGCGCCGCGGCCGTGCCTTTGCGCAGGACAACCAGCATCATGGGCAGATTGGTGTTTTCAATGGAATAAATCAGCGATTGACCCAAACCCAGGAGTTCCGCTCTTTCGGCAGTGTCACCCACATCAATTCCTGTGGTATCCTGAAACCAGATAATCGGCACTTTGTCGCGCGCGCAAAGAGTCACGAACTCACTCATTTTAATTAGTCCCTGGCGGTAAAGTTTTCCGCCCACACCCATATACTCATTTGTGTACTCCGGATAATCGGGCAGGAAACCCTGACGGTTGCCGATGGTGCCCATGAGAAAGCCGTTGATTTTCACCAGGCCGGTATATATTTCCGGGCCATAACCGGGGCGAAATTCCATGTGCTCGGAGTCATCCACAAATCTGGCCAGAACCTGCTCGAAGTCATATGTTCTCTTTTTATTCATGGGAATAATTGAGGCGATTTCTTCCGGAGCAAATTTTGGCTGGGCAGGTTCACTCACGCGGAAAAATCGGGGATTGTATGCGGGCAGGTCGGCCATGTAATCTTTAATCGCGTCGAGCACCTGCGTTTCTTCATCGAATACCGCGCTGAAAAAACCCGTGGCGTCGTAGTGAATCTTCACGCTGCCCGGAGGAACTGATTTGAAATGTCTGGTCGCGTTGATGATTTCTTCCGCGCCCGCTTCGTCAAAAGAGCCTTTGGGAGACATACCGCTGACAATACCGCCGCCGCCCACAGCCATGTTAGCTTTTTTATGCGCCAGTAAAATAGTAGGGCTGATCGACTGATAGCCGCCGCCGGCGGGGTTGGTGCCGTAAATTCCCGCAACAATAGGAATGCCCATCTGTTCCAGTTCCGCGTGGCGGAAAAAACAGGTTCCCTGGCCGCGGCGGTTGGCGTAAACTTTTTCCTGCTCGGGTAGTTTTACGCCGGAGCAGTTTACCAGCCAGACCAGAGGCACGTGCAGGATTTTAGCGATATCCGTCACGCGCAGATTATTTTCCGCCTGTCCGGCGATCCAGGCGCCGGCCATCCATTTGTTGTTAAAGCCGATAATAACGCACCATCTGCCGTTAATGCGCGCCAGCCCATCAACGACGCCGGTGCTTCCCGACTCTTCGTTTTCCGGATCAAATATTGTATGCAATGGACAGAATGTTCCCGTATCAACCAGATATTCAATACGTTCCCAGACGGTCATTTCGCCGCGCTCGCGCATGGTGGCAAGAGGCACGCCGAAATTTTTTATCCTTTCCTGTTCGGCATCGATACGCTTCATCACTTCTTCCGCCTGAACGACATTATCATTCATGCTTTCGATCTGTTTGGGCGAAAGGGGTTTTCCCAACGGATCCATTTTTTCAAAGTATTGCTTCATTTTAGTTCTCCCGGAAAATAAGCGGTTAATTTTTATTTAAAGCGGCCTGCATAGCCTCGGCAATTTTTATGGGACTTTGGGCAACAACAACGCCGCATTCTTCCAAAACGCGGATTTTGTCCGCCGCCAGACCTTTGCCGCCGGTGATAATCGCGCCGGCATGTCCCATGCGTTTGCCGGGCGGTGCAGTACGGCCGGCAATGAAAGCGGCTACCGGTTTTGGAAAATTTTCTTTTATCCAATTCGCCGCCAGCTCTTCAGCGTCTCCTCCAATCTCCCCAATGATAAAAACACCCTTAGTGTCAGAATCTTCGGAAAATAATTTCAACACATCGATGAAGTCCATACCGATGATCGGATCGCCGCCGATGCCGACGCAGGTTGACTGGCCGAGGCCGAGGTCAGTCAGCTGTTTGACCGCTTCATAGGTCAGGGTGCCGCTGCGCGAAACGACCCCGACTTTTCCCGGAGTATGGATGTTGCCCGGCATGATACCGACCTTGCACGCTCCGGGAGTAATGATGCCGGGGCAGTTGGGGCCGA
>DHGA01000018.1 GCA_002402545.1 Syntrophaceae bacterium UBA4810 | reverse complement strand
CGCGTCATCGGCAAAAGCTTCATAGCCAATGTCGCGCACCTTTTTTTGCAGATCAGCCACGCTGACGCGGCCTGAATCATATTCCACATGGGCTTTCTCGGTGGCAAAATTTACCGTTGCGGATTGAACACCGGGCGTCCGGCGCAGGCCTTCCTCCACGCGCCGCACACAGGCCGCGCACGTCATGCCGCGAATGCCCAAAATAACCTTATCCGACATCGTAGCCCGCCTTTTTGATCGCCTGCTCAATAACAGCCGCGTCCAGAAGCTTTATTTCATCATAAGTTGCCGTGCCCGTTTTCAGATCAACCGACACATTTTTAATTCCATCTATGGCCTCAAGCGCCTTGGTCACCGCCATCACGCAGTGCTGGCAGCTCATGCCTTTTATTTTTACGCTTTTCATACCGGAAACCTCCTCAATAAATTTAGTTTTAAGTTAAGGTTTTTTAAAAAAATAGCAAGCCTTATCTGTCCTTAAATATTCAGCTTTAAGCTTGATAATTTTTCTATATCCTGTATTATTTAATTATCGAGGTGACGAATGCTCATTTGCTGCTGGGGAGCCAGAGGCTCCATCCCTGTTTCAGGGCCAAAATATCTCAAATATGGTGGCAATACCACTTGCCTGGAAATCCGGACACAAGATGATAAGGTTCTGATTGTCGACGCGGGCTCGGGTATCCGCGAAGCAGGAAATTCTTTGCTGGCGCAAAAGCGGCATGATTATACCCTGCTGATGACGCACGCGCACTGGGATCACATCATGGGCTTTCCTTTCTTCAAGCCGATTTATTCTTCCAAAACCAAATTGTCCGTCTGGGGCTGTGTGTTCGCGCAGGAATCGATAAAAGACCTGCTTTCCCGTATTATGGCCGCGCCGCACTTTCCGGTAGATTTTTCGACCATCCGCGCCAGCATTACTTACGCCGATACCTGCAATCATCACTACGAGCTGGGCAGCATGAAAATAGCGCCCATCGCGCTGAGCCATCCCAATCAGGGAACCGGTTTTAAATTTGAGGAAAACGGCAAAAGCTTTGTTTTTTTAACCGACAACGAACTTGGCTACTCGCACGAGGGCGGCCTTGATTATCAGCAATATCTGGATTTCTGTCGCGGCGCGGATTTGCTGATTCACGACGCGGAATATAAAGAAGACGAATATAAAAAAACCCGCGGCTGGGGGCATTCTACCTACAACGCGGCGCTCAAACTTGCTATGGATGCGGGCGTAAAAAAATTCGGCCTATTTCATCACAACCAGGAAAGATTTGACGACGAAATTGATGCCATGGTCGATGATTGCAAAAAAATCATCAGCGCGCAGGGCGCCAGGCTTAAATGCTTTGCTGTAGCGCAATCAATGGAAATAGCGTTGTAGTTTTTTCATAAGGCGCGCAAACCTTAAACTTTTAACGGAAGAAATTTTATGCTGATTATCCTTCATCTTTCTTTTATGATCGGAGCCGCGCTTTGTCTGATTATCGGCGTGGCTATGGCGATGTTCTGGCGTTCCAAAAATTACTGGTTAAAAGCCCACAAAACTTTCAATACGACCGGTTTTATTATGCTAATCTTTGGCGCGTCCATGGCTGTTGCTTCCGTAGTCACCGGCGGGGGTGAACACTTCGCCGGCCTGCATCAGCAAATCGGATTGGCCGCTTTGATTTTCTCATGCTTCACCGTTTTTCTTGGTTATTATTCTTTTAATGCCGGCAACAAAAAGGCGGTGATGACAGCGCATCGCTGGCTGGGGAGATTATCGCTTGCGTGTATTTTATTTGCCCTGATTCTCGGCCTGATTATGATCGGCATCATCTAGCATGTTTCTGCCCACAACCTACAAAGAATTAAAAAATCTTGGTTGGGACCAGCCGGATATTATTTTAGTTACAGGTGATGCTTATATCGACAGCCCGCATATCGGCGTGGCGGTGATCGGCAGAGTGCTTGCCGCCGCGGGTTTTCGCGTGGGTATAATCGCCCAGCCTGATTTAAAAGCCGATAAAGACATACAAAGACTGGGAGAACCAAAACTTTTTTGGGGAATCACCGGCGGCTGCATGGATTCCATGGTGGCCAATTACACAGCAACAAAGAAAAAACGGCATGGCGATGATCTAACGCCGGGCGGAAACAACAACCGCCGTCCCGACCGCGCGGTTATCAGCTATGCTAATCTCATACGCCAATATTTCAAAAATACCAAACCAATAGTACTCGGCGGCGTGGAGGCAAGCCTTCGTCGCGTCGCTCATTATGATTACTGGTCTGATTCTGTTCGCCGGGCAATTTTATTCGACGCGCGCGCCGATATTCTTACCTACGGCATGGCGGATAAAGCAATTCTGGAAATCGCGCAAAGGCTGAAAGCGGGACAAAATATTGACGACATCCTCGGAACCTGCGTTATTTCCGCAGAGTCGCCATCAGGCTATCTGGAATTACCATCATATGAAGAGTCTGCCGCCGATAAAAAATCTTTCATCAAAATGTTTGATGTTTTTTATGCTAATAATGATCCGCTAACCGCGAAAGGTTTATATCAAAAGCACGGCAACCGTTATCTGTTGCATCATCCGCCCCAGCCGCATCTGACACCTGACAAACTGGATAAGATTTACGCGCTTGATTATACGCGCGAAGTTCATCCGTATTACCTGAAACAGGGCAAGGTGCGGGCGATGGACACAATTAAATTTTCACTCACCACGCACCGCGGCTGTTACGGCGAGTGCAACTTCTGCTCCATCGGCCTGCATGAAGGAAGAAAAATCATCAGCCGCTTTGAAGCTTCCATCCTGGAAGAAGCAAAAAGAATCGCGGCGCGAAAAGATTTTAAGGGTTACATCATCGATGTTGGCGGCGCGACAGCCAACATGTACGGCATCGACTGCGCGCGAAAAGACACTAAAGGCGCCTGCCATGATAAACGCTGCCTGACGCCAGAGGTTTGCGTTTCGCTAAAAACAGACCACGCCCGGCAAATCCGGCTCTTGAAAAATTTGCGCAAAATTCCCGGCGTTAAAAAAGTGTTCGTCGCCTCCGGCCTGCGCCACGATCTGGTTTTGGCCGATAAAAAATCCGGCGTTTCTTATATGCGCGAGCTTTGCCTGCATCACATCTCCGGCCAGCTAAAAATCGCGCCGGAGCATGTTTCTCCCTCTTTGTTGAAACTGATGGGCAAACCGCAGGCGCAGAAACTTTCTAATTTTAAACAATTATTTGAAAAACTGAACGAGGAGGCAGGCAAAAAGCAATTTTTGACTTACTATTTTATCGCCGCGCATCCGGGATGCGGCGAGGAAGACATGCATGAGCTTAAATCATTCGCCGGGCGTGAACTCAGAATCAATCCCGAACAGGTGCAGATTTTCACGCCTCTGCCATCTACTTATTCAGCTTTAATGTACTGGGCGGGCATTGACCCGTTTAAGGGGAAAAAAATATTCGTGGAAAAAGATACGGCAAAAAAGCAAAATCAAAAAAATATTTTGATAGCTGAAAAGAAACGCTTTCTACGAACTTAATAGGTATTTAATAGAAATACTCCCTTTTTAAGAAATAGACTATGTTATTATTATGGTGTAAGAAAAGTTAGTTTTATTATTTTTAAGGAGGCAAAAAACAAGAATTTATTTAGTAAAATATTGATCGTGATACTGTTTTGTTGTTCAGGTTGTATGTATCATGGTAACTTGAAAGAAGCTCAATTCCCATCGAATGTCGGCGATAACAAACTGCCTATTAGGGCTTTTGTTGTATTTGATAAAACATTAGAAGAATCATTTTTTCGTTTTGACAATGTATTCTGGCACTGGGGACACGGTGTTGTCATACAAGCTAAGCTTGGATTAAAAGCAGCAATACGTTCATCATTTGAAGCAATATTTCAAGAGGTGAGTATTGCTGATAAAATAAACTTACAACATTTAGCTAATTATGATGTTATCATTATCCCAAGAATAGAAATGGTGGGCCATGTTATTGAGGTATCAGCAATTGTTAAGTCTGCATTGACAGAAGATGTGCTACAAACCTATAGAAGAAGGGGCAATATGAATCTTACTGTTCCCACCTCTGTACATATAATAGGCTTTATTAATGTGATACCCTTTTCCTTTCTTACAACGCCGATAGCAACACCACTTATAACCGAGATTATTGGAAAACAGGCAGAAAAAGATTTAGCGAATACCTTGCGTTATTTGTTAGCTTCAATAAATGATGACATAATGAATGACCGACAACTCTTAATGAAGCTAAATCTCATCAATAAATAAACGAGTTGGATATATTTATTCATATGCAAGGCATTAAAAGGTACGTTTCTATTTATTTTTCTTTTCCTTTTTGTTTGTGGCCTCCTTTTACGCTTAAGCCTTAAACCTTTGGCCTTAAGTCTTATACCCTCCCATATTTATCCTCAAGCCTCTCAATATCATCCTCGCCGAAATATGTGCCTGTTTGGATTTCGATAAGAACCAAATCTTTGGAAGAAGTGTTTTCCACGCGGTGCGCCGCGCCTGAGGGTATGTCAATCGCGCTACCGGGTTTTACCGGATATTTCTTTTTTCCCAACGTGACTATGCCCGCGCCGGAAACAATAAACCAGTGTTCCGCGCGCTTTTTGTGGCGTTGCAGACTTAAAATCCCACCGGGATTAACAACAATTCTTTTCACTTTATGATCCGGGGCGTCGGAAAGTACTTCGTAATATCCCCAGGGGCGCTTGTTGTCTTCTTTCATAAGTGTTTATTTAGTAACATAAAAATTCATCAATGAAAAGGTGTCTTTAAGCGCTTTCCGGCTCGCTTTAGAATATATTTTGTGATAAATAAATATATATTTTTATATGCATGGATACCAGTCTCCGAAACTGTGTAGCAATGTCTTTGCGAGCGAAGCCATGAGCGAAGCAATCTCATGTGTCTTTGATAATATAAAGATTGCCACACGCACTATCGTGCGTTCGCAATGACAAATGAGGATTAGGACACAGTCTCTGCACCGGTATGAAAGTCGAAAGAAATAAATTATTAATGAAGATAAACTACACGCTCAAACGCAGCAGAAAAAGAAGAAAAACGATTTCCCTCAATATCAGCCATAATAACGAAATTGTTGTCCGCGCGCCTTATTTTACCTCGGCACGCGAAATAAACAGGTTTATTCAGGAAAAACAACCCTGGATTGAGAAAACTATTAAAAAGCAGGCAGACAAGGCGCTCTTGATCCAAGAAAGAAAATTTGTTTCGGGCGAATACTTTTATTATCTGGGAGAAAACATTGAACTTGAGGCGTTTTTTGAGCCCCAAGAAAAAAATGGACTTGTATTCTGGAACAATCGTTTTTATCTTAACTCGCCGGATGACAAAGAAACAAGAAATCATTATTTCGTTTTATGGTATAAGCAAAAAGCTCTGGAGCATATCACTGGGCGTGTTGATTTTTACTGCCGCGAATTAAATCTCCGGGCGCGCGGTGTGCGCATATCCTCCGCGCGGCAGCGCTGGGGATCATGTTCCCCGGATAATAAACTGGCCTTCAGTTTCCGTCTGATAATGATGCCACCGGATGTAATAGATTATGTGATTGTGCATGAACTCATACATATAAAAGAAAAGAGTCATTCCCGGCGATTCTGGAAATTAGTGGCAGAGGCAATGCCGCAATACAAAACAAACCAACGAACCCTGAAAAAACATGGAGAGACATTTACATTTTAATAATCCGCTGGGAAAAGAAATTTTATGGAAAAATTAGAGATAGCTGATTTTAAGCACCGCGAATGCCTGATGAAAAGATTCAAAGATTTGAATCTATCTATCTCCGACTATACTTTTGCCAACGTTTATCTTTTCCGCCAAATCAGCCACTATCATTTTCTGCAGGCGGACTGCGGCCTGTTCATCTGTGGCAAGAACAAAAAGGGGCAACCATACGTCATGCCGCTCAATGATCTGCGTTCATGCGATATGGAACTATTTAATGAACTTCTTGATGAACACGGCTTCTTTTATCCGATTCCCGAAGGGTGGCTCAACTTTTTCCCGGAAAACAAATTTATCGTCGCAAGCGACGAAGGCGAGTCAGATTATATCTACCTGACGGAAAAAATGGCGTCGTTTT
Source organism: Syntrophaceae bacterium UBA4810 (assembly GCA_002402545.1). Lineage (GTDB taxonomy): Bacteria > Desulfobacterota > Syntrophia > Syntrophales > Smithellaceae > UBA4810. The sequence goes on along the minus strand of DHGA01000018.1, from coordinate 2,144 downwards.
CCGGAAAAACCTTCACCCGCCACCGCAATCATCTCAACCAGTTTCTTTCTTTGTATGAACCTAAAGGGGTTTCCCTTGACGAAAATAATTCTGTAGATGGTTTAGAGATATTAAGCCATTGGCAAAATGAATCGAGAATAACAGTGGAAAAGACCGATTTTGCCCAGTGCGAAGAGGCGCTTAAAAAATTTTCGGGACTTGCGCTGTGGGGCACAATATATTACATAGAAAATCAACCAGCCGGTTTTATTATCGGCGAGCCGCTGAATACGGATACTTTTGTGCTGCATTTCGCCAAAGCCTCCACAAAATATCACGGCATTTATGAATTTATGTTCAACGATACAGCAAAGAAATTGATGTCTGAATATAGATATCTTAATCTGGAAGAAGACATGGGCAATAAAAATTTGCGCAAGACAAAACTGTCTTACGGCCCGGAAATGCTATTAAAAAAATACCGTGTCTGCCGCAAAGCTTAGCTTGGATTATATTTAATGAGTAAACCAGTACCTATAACAGATTTGCGCGAAGGCGATCAGGGAATAATTCATTCCTTAACCGGCGGCTCTGCCCTGACTAGCAGACTGGCCGGCATGGGCCTGGCCGCAGGCGCGAGATTCCGGATCGCCCAGGTCAGCGGTGGCCTGATCGTAGTTTTAGTGGCCGACACCAGAATCGCCCTCGGGCGCGGCGAGGCATCAAAAATAATGGTTTTGAAGGTCGACCCGAAAGAGGCTATCTGTGAATTACCCGTGGAAAAAGAAATTTCCGTGGCGCTGGTCGGTCAGCCCAATGTCGGAAAATCCACTATGTTCAATATTCTTACCGGCCTGTCCCAGCACGTGGGAAACTGGCCGGGGAAAACCGTGGAGAAGAAAGAAGGCATTCATCGTGCCGATAATATTTTGCTTCGTATTGTTGATTTGCCCGGCACATACAGCCTGACGGCTTTTTCCGAAGAAGAAAGAATAACCCGAGATTTCATCATCAAAGAAAAACCGGATGTTGTCGTTTTGGTTTTAAACGCGGCAGCCCTCGAGCGCAGCCTTTATCTTTTGACCGAAGTTTTGCTGTTGAAACGTCCGGTGATTGTCGCCGTCAATATGATGGATGTCGCTTCCGATCAGGGCACGCAAATTGACACCAAGGCGCTATCTGAAGCCTTGGGCTTGCCGGTCATTCCCATGATCGCCCGGCGCAACAGCGGCATCAAAGAGCTGGTGGAAAAAATTACGGCTTTCACAACCGGCAAAATTAAGGCAGATCCTAGCCTGCCTGAAGTTTCGGCCGATCATCAGCATGTCTACTCTGAAATATTGTCTCAAATCTCCGGCTATGTACAGGAACCACGCGCTCCCGAATGGGTTGCCATAAAATTGATGGAAGGAGACCCGGAAGTATCGGCACTGGTGGAAAAAGCAGCAGACAAATCCTCCTGGGAAAATATCCAAAACATTTTAAGCAAACACGAAGACTCATTGCACGCGGTGGTTAACGGGCGCTACGAATGGGTGGAAAAAATTGGGCGCGCGGCGGTTTCGCGCTTCAAGATGGGAGAGCTGGTGCTCACCGATCGTATTGACCACGTTCTTACCCGCCCTCTTTTCGGAATTCCCATATTGCTGGCCGTGATGGCCGTGGTTTTTTTTCTTACTTACAGCGTCGGTGTTCCCTTGCAAAACTGGATGGCTGAAGGCATCGGGGCAATCAGCCGGTGGCTGGCGCCATCAATGGCCAGCTGGCCTGTATGGACAAAAGGGTTAGTTATCGACGGCGTTATCGGCGGCGTCGGTTCGGTTTTAACTTTTTTGCCGATTCTGCTTATCTTCTTTGCTATCATGGCTTTTCTGGAAGACGTGGGTTACATGGCGCGGGCGGCGTTTGTCATGGACCGCATTATGCACCTGGTCGGCCTGCACGGAAAAAGTTTTCTGCCCATGTGTCTGGGTTTCGGTTGCAACGTACCGGCGGTTCTCGGCGCGCGGATCATTGAAACGCGCAAAGCCCGAATGATCACGCTCCTTCTGATTCCCTTTGTACCCTGCACGGCAAGACTGGCTGTGCTGACGCTAATTTCTGCCGCCATCTTCGGCTCCAACGCGGCATATTTTGCATGGAGCATTCTGGCGCTGAACATCGCC